>QNEM01000166.1 GCA_003645215.1 Gammaproteobacteria bacterium | reverse complement strand
GTAATTATCTATACGTGCGATGAGTTGATCGTTTTGATCAGTGAATTCTATTATAGCCCTCACACGATGGGCTGCAAGATCAATGTCAATATTATTGATCATTCAGAACATCGCGCGCTGGCGATGATAGAATTCACTGATCAAAACGATCAACTCATCGCACGTATAGATAATTACGAATGCGTGATTGATGCATCTCTGGAAGAAGCTTTCAGTAAAAATAAATTACACAAGCTGAGTGTTAACTAGAACCACCAGGACTGTCCAGATGGTAAGTAAGCTCACAAATAATAGTTACTTCACACAGGGAATAAATTTGTGAGTGATCAATCTCATCCGACAATGTTACAAGCTGGTTATGAACTGCACTGGTACCGCATTGAAAGCGTACTCGGAAAGGGTGCCTTTGGGATAACCTACCTTGCACATGATGTTAATCTCGATCGTCAGGTTGCCATTAAAGAGTATTTACCAGGTGATTTCGCTATTCGAAAAGATGATCTTACTGTGCAACCGACCACCTATGGACGTAAAGAAGATTTTGTCTGGGGCCTGAAACGATTTATCAGCGAAGCAAAGATATTAACCAAATTCGAACACCCCAACCTTGTTCGCGTTTTCAATGTATTTGAAATGAACAATACGGCCTATATGGTCATGAATTACGAAGTAGGGAAAAGTCTGCAACAAATATTAAAAAGTAGAAAAACCTTAACTGAAGCAGAACTCACCAAAATAATCATACCGTTGTTAAGTGGTCTGGAAGTCATGCATGAAAAAGGATTTGTACACCGGGACATCAAGCCGGGAAATATTTTCATTCGTGCTGATGGTAGCCCGGTGTTACTGGACTTTGGTTCAGCACGTCAAACACGCGGTGAACGAGGGCAAGAAGCGGGTGAAGCACAAGATACCGTAACCACACTTGTATCGCCCGGATACGCGCCGATCGAGCAGTATGGCAGTAAAAGTAACCGTCAGGGGCCCTGGACAGATATCTACGGTCTGGCTGCAACTTTATACAAGACAGTCACAGGAAAGATGCCCATAGCTGCTGTTGATCGAAGTGAAACGATTATTCATGATCAGAAGGATTGTTACATACCTGTTTCCAAAATAGCTGAAGGACGATACACAGAACAATTTCTTGCAGCAATTGATCATGCCATGGCCTTTAAAGCTGATGAACGTCCACAGGATGTCGTTAAATGGCGTACTGAATTCGGTTTTTTCGAAGATGACATACCAACGATGCCTGTGCCTGACTCTCAATTTCCCCCAGATAGTGACGCCGCAACGGTTAAGCTGGACCAAACACAAGATGCTGCCACTATCAAATTAGCCAATGATACGGAGGCAGAAACAGAAAAGGTTGATACGTTTGTAAATGTAGTTATTTCTAAACCGGTCTATCTTCAGGCTAAATGGATGGCAAGTGCTGCGGAAGTTATCATTATCATGGCATTCGGGGTTATTAAATTTTCAGGTGACAAGGATGATGGTGCCAGGGAAGATAGTGGCAGCGAAGATAAAGTTGCACCCATCATTCAAGAGACTTCTGAACCTGAACAGGTCGTAGTAGAAGAATTGTCTGGATTAGAAGAATCAGCTGCGCTTATTGCAGAGGAACAAACAAGGATAGAAGAACTACTGATACTGGCTGAAGAAGATATCGCTGCACTTCGCCTTACCAGTCCGGCAGAAAACAATGCCTTGAACAAATATCTATCGATATTAATGATCGACGAAAACAATGCAGAGGCAAATGAAGGGATTCGTTCGGTTTCCGATAAATATATATCACTCGCCTATGGCGCCATGAAATCCAGTAATCTAAAAACAGCTGGTAAATATATAGAGAAGGCAAAAAGAATTTATTCTGATTCAGATAAAATTGCACCAGCACGTAGTGCCTTGCAAGCTAAATACGCAGAACAGAAAACCACAGAAACCGAAGCTGAGCTGGTGGCTGAAAAATCATCAGAGGAAACCCAACAAGCTGCAGATGTAGAAGAAGAGGAATCTGGCGGGTTTTGGGACGGTCTTAAAAAGTGGAACGAGGAAAACAAATATACCGAACATGAAGAATCAGAGAGTGAAAAGATCATTAATAAACATTTTTAATGATAGAAATCACTACGGTTATCAAGAAAAGACAGGGCATAAAAAAAACAATATGTTCAACGGGATTCCCGCATTTTTGGGAATGACAATCTGACATTTAAGCCAGGTGATTAGTTTATTTCTACTCGATTGCTAAACTTCATAAAACCCCGATACAACATTGGAATCACAAACAGGGTCAGCACTGTTGAAAATGCCAGGCCCCAGACAATCGCGGTAGCTACTGGTCCCCATATCAAAGAATGACCAGCCAGGCCTGTTGCCAATGAAAACAAACCGGCAATGGTTGTCAGTGATGTAATCAATACAGGAATCACCCTTCTCCTCGCTGCATAGATAGTTGCATGTAATAACTTCATACCATTTTCCAGTCTTGCATTGGCGGCGGAGATTAAGACAATTGCTGCGTTCACAGATATTCCTGCCAGGGCAACTACACCATATAAAGTATATAGACTGAGAGGATTCCCCGTGACTAGTAAACCCATCACCACACCAGTAAATGCCAGGGGAATGGTGACCAGTATCATCAAAGGCTGGAAGTAACTTCTGAATTGTGTCCCCAGGATGATATACATTACGCCAACACCGAAGAGGAACAAAACAAGGAGCGAATCCAGACTTGTCTTTATGTCATCAAGAATCCCCGTAAAATCCAGGTCAATTGTTGGATGATCTTTTTGTAATTTTTCCCATTCTTCTGCGATTAATTTATTCGCTTCTACGGTATTGATTTTTTCTTTATCAATGTCTGCTTCCAGGGTAATGGCTTTTCTATAGTTATAATGACGAATATTATTGATTCCCAAACCTTGCTCCGCCTCTACTAATTCACCTATGGCAACTGAACGACCATCTGGCAATGCAATAGTTTGTCTTAATAAATTATCAACGTCACTCCAGTTGTCCTGATTGGCTTGCACACGAACTTTGACCTTTTCACCTTCATCCTGAAAATCAGTAACGATCTCTCCATCCACAAAAGACTGAATACTACGACTCACAACCGAGGGTGATATGCCTGCACGTTGAATGGCTTCACCATCGTAACGCAAGACCAGTTCAGGATTACCTGGCCGATCATCCAGGCTCACATCACTAAACAGTGGGTTACCCTGAAGATAACTGGTGAGCGCCATTGCTGCCAATTTAATTTCAGCGAGTTCATCACCACGTATTTTTACATTGATAGCTCTGGAGGCCGGCGGCCCATCCTTCAGACGTAATAATGAAATATTGGATGTGCCCGGAAAATCTACAACCACCACTTTTACAGCATCTACTATTTCGGCTACTGCACGTGATCCATTTTCATCAGGCACCAGACTGATCATGATTTGTCCAACGGTGTCACCAAACAGGGGTTCTGTCTCGGTAAACTGTTGTCCGGAATAAGTGACTGAGGATCGCAATTCATGCGGATGAACCTCTTCAAGTGCACGTGTCTGTACTCTGGCCAGCATCTCGCTGGTTTCATTCAAGGTCGTACCGCGTGGCATTTCGACATTGATATAAAAAAGTCTGAGTTCATCCCCCTCAAAAAAATTATAACGGATGTGCCCGCCAACAATAATCATCACTGCCAGAACAAATACAGAGAGGACTGCTGAAATAGAAATGACGGGATACCGCAATGCCTTTAATAGTAACTTGATGTAACTGTAACGAATCCAGTGGGTAAATTGCTCTCGATGTTTTTGTACTTTCGATGGATTTGATAAATCAATGTTTGCTGCGATCACATGGGCAGGTAACATCCAGTAGGCTTCTAACAAACTGACAGCCAATGCCAGGGTAACGACCATGGGGATGACCCGCATAAAATCACCGAGGATGCCGGGCATTAACATCAATGGTAAAAATGCCGCCATTGTTGTCATCACCGAGGTGGTTACCGGTGCGAATACTTCACCCAGGGCATCGACCACCGCGCGCATCGGCGCCAAACCCTGTTGCAGTCGTTGATAGACTGACTCTACCACCACCACTGCATCATCTACCAGCATCCCAAGCGCGATCACCACGCCTAGTAACACCATATTATTCAACGAGATACCAATCGTGTTAAGAATCAGAAAAGTACCAGCCAACGTAAACGGGATACCTATACTGGTCAACATCGCAATGCGAGAGCCAAGAAATATCCATGTCACCACCAATACCATCATCAAACCAATAATGGCGTTGGTCTGCATCAGTGACAGTGCATTGCGCGTACTAATAGTCTGATCATCAACCAGAAATATTTCTACACCTGTGTTTGTTTTGTATTGATTACGTTCGTCAATATAGTGTCGTATATCATCAACCAGTTCGAGTACGTTGGTGTTTGCCTGTTTGGTAATAGCCAGTAACGCTGCTGGCCCACCATTAAACCTGACTATTTCTGTGGCTTCTTCTGTGGTACGCGTAAATTCAGCGAGATTGCCGAGTGGCACAATACCGTGTGCCGTTGTCACCGGATAATCAGCCAGACTTCCTGGATCAGTGCTTGTCCCCTCAATTCTGACTATCCATTGGCCATCATCTGTTTGAATATCGCCTGCAGAGATATCACGAAAATAGGCGCGCACGGTATCGGACAGATCACCCGGCGTAATTCCCAGGCCTTCCAGCCGTTCCGGTCTGAATGTAATGTGTAACTCCGGATCGGCAAGTCCAAGCTCATTAATGCGATCCACACCATCAATCAATTCAATATCCTTTTTAATATTTCTGATTTGTCGGCGAAAGTTTTCATCATCACCTGCACTGGTGACAACGACAGTGGCAGATGGAAAAGCATTTGAGGTAGTGATTTCATAAACAATCGGGTCTT
>QNEM01000165.1 GCA_003645215.1 Gammaproteobacteria bacterium | reverse complement strand
CTCGATCGCGCCATCGGCGCCAAATGGCTCGTCTCGTCGGGGCTTTCGCTGGGTGATCATGTCATCGTCGAAGGAATGCAGCGCGTACGGCCTGGTGATGCCGTCAAGGCGGTTCCTTTCGCCGAGGATGCGACACAAGCTTCCGCGCCTGACAACACCCCACCCCCGACTGCCGAATCGGATTGAGGGGGGCGCGTCATGCTGTCAAGATTCTTCCTCGATCGTCCGGTTTTCGCATGGGTCATCGCCATCGTCATGATGGTGGCGGGGGTGCTCGCGATCTATAAGTTGCCCGTGTCCCAGTATCCCCCACTGGCTCCACCCTCGATCGCCATTGATTCTTTTTATCCCGGCGCCTCGGCCGAGACGGTCGAAAACACCGTCACCCAGATCATCGAGCAGAAGATGACCGGCTTTGATAATCTGATCTATCTCGGCGGCACCAGCTCTTCATCCGGCGCCTCTCGTCTGACTTTGACCTTTGCTCCGGGGACCGATCCCGACCTCGCCTGGGCCAAGGTGCAGAACAAGCTTCAGCTTGCCATGGCAAGCCTGCCTAATGTCGTCCAGCGCCAGGGGGTCAAGGTCAGCAAGGCGACCACGAACTACCTGATGATTTTGGGGCTGATCTCGGAAGACGGCAGCATGGACGGCAACGATCTGCGGGATTATTCCCAGTCAAACCTGGAAAAGGTGTTGGCACGAATACCGGGCGTGGGCGAAGTGGAGAACTTCGGCTCCCAGTATTCCATGCGGGTCTGGGTCAATCCTGACAAGCTGACCGATTACGGCCTGACGATGGAAGATGTCATCATGGCGCTTCGGGTCTACAATGTTGAGATCTCCGCAGGTCAGTTCGGCGGGGCGCCGGCCGTAAAAGGCCAGCGCATGAACGCCTCCATCATCGTCCAGCACCTGCTCCAGACCCCGGACGAGTTCGCCTCCATTCCCATCCGCATCAATCCTGACGGTTCGATCGTACGAATCGAGGATATCGGGAGAACTGAACTGGGTACTGCTTTCTACGATATCGTGGCAAACTACAATGGCAAACCTTCAGCCGCGATGGCTATTCGGCAGGTCCCCGGCGCCAATGCCCTGGACACGGCCGATGCCGTCAAGTCGAAACTCAAAGAGATGAGCGAGTTTTTCCCTCCGGGCATGAAGGTGATCTACCCCTACGACACCACCCCTTTTACCAGTGTGGCCATCAAGGAGGTTGTCAAGACCCTCATCGAGGCGGTCGTGCTGGTCTTCTTGATCATGTACCTTTTCTTGGGGAATATTCGGGCCACCCTGATCCCGACGATCGCCGTGCCCGTGGTTCTCCTTGGGACCTTCGCGGTTCTGGGGTTCTTCGGCTTTACCATCAACATGCTGACCATGTTCGCCATGGTGCTGGCCATCGGCCTCCTGGTCGATGATGCCATCGTAGTGGTGGAAAACGTCGAGCGGATCATGAGCGAAGAGGGGCTTTCGCCGAGGGAGGCTGCCGGCAAGTCAATGGACCAGATCACCAGCGCCCTGATCGGGATCGGACTGGTGCTCGCGGCGGTATTCGGGCCTATGGCCTTTTTCCCGGGTTCCACAGGCGCCATTTACCGGCAATTTTCCGTGACCATCGCCGCTTCCATGCTGCTCTCGGTCGTTGTTGCGCTGGTTCTGACGCCTGTGCTCTGCGTGTCGTTTCTCAAACCGGTGCCGGCCGGGCATCAGCCGTCGGAAAACGCAATCTGGTTCCTGCGCCCTTTCTTCAGGTGGTTTGACCGCTTATTCTACGGCGCGCGGGACCTGTACATCAAATTGGTTGGCCGGGTTCTTGCAAAAAAACTGCGTTACCTGTTCATATTCCTGCTGATCGTAGTGGCAACGGGTTTCCTCTTCCTTCGGATGCCCACCGGCTACCTGCCGGCCGAAGATCAGGGGATTTTGATGGTCGCGGCCACACTTCCCTCGGGGGCAACCCTGGAGCAGACTCAAAAGGTAATGGATCAGGTCAGGGACCATTTTCTGACGACTGAAAAAGACGCAGTCGAGTCATTCATGTCGGTCGCAGGTATGAGTTTTGGCGGCAGGGGGCAGAACGTGGCCCTGGGCTTTGCCAAGCTCAAGGACTGGGATGTCCGCGACCGGCCTGATCTGAAGGTCGATGCCGTGGCCGGGAGGGCCATGAGGGTATTTTCACAAATACGAGGCGCCATGGTGTTCGCCTTTCCCCCACCGGCGGTCATCGAGCTGGGCAACGCCGCCGGATTTGACTTTCAGTTGTTGGACAGAGGCGGTATCGGCCATGAAAAATTGATGGCGGCCCGCAACCAACTGCTCGGCATGGCGGCCCAGGATCCACGGTTGATACGGGTCCGGCCCAACGGCATGGAAGACGTTCCCGAGTACCACCTCGACATCGACTGGGAGAAGGCCGGCGCCCTGGGGGTCCCGATGACCTCCATTCACAACACCATCGCGGCGGCCTTCGGGAGCGCCTATGTCAACGACTTTATTCAGGCCGGACGAGTCAAACGAGTTTTTGTGCAGGCGGATGCGCCGTACCGAATGCTCCCCAAGGACCTGGACAAGCAGTACATTCGTAATTCCGCAGGCGAGATGGTCCCCTTCTCTTCCATTGCTTCAGGGCACTGGACAACCGGTTCTGCACAACTCGAGCGCTACAACGGTTTCCCGTCCGTCAACATCTGGGGTGAACCGGCGCCGGGATCCAGTTCGGGCGATGCGATGCAGGCCATGGAAGAAATAGTCTCGAAACTGCCGCAGGGAATCGGTTATGACTGGACCGGACTCTCCTACCAGGAACGGATGGCCGGTTCCCAGGCGCCCATGCTGTATGCGTTTTCCATTCTCGTGGTCTTCCTGGTTCTCGCAGCCCTGTACGAGAGCTGGCCCATCCCCATCGCGATCCTTATGACCCTTCCCCTTGGGGTCATTGGCGGCGTGCTCGCGTCAAGTATGAGGGGTATGCCGAATGATATTTACTTCCAGATCGCGTTGTTGACAACCCTGGGTCTGACCACCAAAAACGCCATCTTGATCGTCCAGTTTGCCAGGGACAGGGTCGATGACGGCATGGGGCTGGTCGAGGCGACGCTTGAAGGCGCCAAATTGAGACTACGGCCCATAGTCATGACATCGCTGGCCTTCGGGTTCGGCGTGCTTCCTCTCGCCATAGCAAGCGGCGCCGGGGCCGGGGCTCAAAAGGCCATCGGTACCGGTGTGCTGGGGGGAGTGGTGACCTCGACGTTCCTCGTGACTCTGTTTGCGCCCCTTTTCTACGTGATGATTTACAAGGCGCTTGGCAAACTTCGTAAGGGTGTGACGATGAAGTACGTTGAAGAAAATCCCGTTGAGGATCAATAATATGAACAGGCACGTATTCCTACTCGTTGGATTTGTTCTCTCTTCTGGTGGCTGCAGCCTGGCCCCCGATTATGTTCAACCTGAATCACCGATTCCGCGTTCCTGGTCCGAAGGCGCCGAGAATTCGAACGTCGATACCGGGGCAGACCCTATGTTGGCGCCCGATATTCAATGGAAGGATTTCTTCCCTGATCCGCGGATGCAGGAGGTTATTGAACTGGCGTTGACCAACAATCGCGACCTCCGAGTGGCTGCGTTGAATATTGAAAAGGCGCAAGCGTTGTACGGGATTCAACGGTCTCAGCTCATGCCCAGCGTGGGTGTGGCGGCGGTGGGAGACACGACCCGGATCCCCGAGGGAATGTCATTGACAGGGCAAGCCTATACCCAGGAAACCTACACAGTTGGGCTGGGAGTCGCCGCATGGGAATTGGACCTTTTCGGGAGAGTTCGAAGCCTGAAGGAAGCAGCACTCCAGCAGTTCTTCGCAACACAATACGCGCGGTCCGCCGCGCAGATCTCGCTGGTCGCCGCGGTAGCCAACAGCTATCTGGCAATGGCGGCGGATCGGGAGAGTCTGCAACTGGCCCAAATCACCTTGGAGACGCAGAAGGACAGTTATGAACTGATTCGACAAAGCAGAGAATTTGGCGTTGCTTCCGAGTTGGACCTGCGCCAGGCTCAGGCCCAGGTAGAGGTCGCCCGTGTCGACGTGGCTGCATTCACAGGCCGTGTTGCCGTGGATGAGAACGCGTTGAGCCTCCTCATCGGGGTCCCCCTGCCGGATGAGTTGTTACCCGATACCCTGGAATCGGTTCGGGCGCCGAAGGATGTGTCTTCCGGAGTTTCTTCCGAGGTGTTATTGCAACGCCCGGACATCCTCATGGCCGAAAGTCGGCTCAAGGCCATGAACGCCAATATTGGTGCGGCGCGAGCGGCATTTTTTCCGCGCATTAGCCTGACCGGCAGTGTGGGTACTATCAGTACCGACCTGTCGGGGTTATTCGGCGCCGGCGCCGGCACTTGGAGTTTCGCGCCAGTTATCACGCTTCCCATTTTCACGGGAGGCGCCAACCGGGCCAATCTCGACGCGGCCCGCGTCGATCATGAAATCGGCGTTTCGCAATATGAGAAAGCCATCCAGGTCGCCTTCCGGGAGGTCAAGGACTCCCTCGCGTTACGGACGACGTTGGATGACCAGGCTGCGGCACAGGAGGCACTGGTCGATGCCGTCGAGGCCAGCTTTCGTCTCTACGATGCTCGGTATAAGGCAGGTATTGACGCCTATCTGGGCGTTCTCGTAGCCCAGCGTTCATTGTATGGCGCTCAGCAGGGGTTGGTGAATGTCCGTCTGGCGCTGCTTGCAAATCGTGTTGTCCTGTACAAAGTGCTCGGCGGAGGAGACCTGATGCAGGCGATGAAAAACCAGGGAGATGTACAACTGCCAGGCGAAGCCAAGAAAACACGCGAAGAAGGACGAGGCTGATGGGAACGGGAGGAAAAACATGAAGTCACGAAGGGGTCACGATCAAAGAAAGGCGTTTAACGTCGAATGGCGTCAGAAAATCACAGT
>QNEM01000164.1 GCA_003645215.1 Gammaproteobacteria bacterium | reverse complement strand
CGGAACAACTACCGAAAATAATTACGGCATCATTTTCCCCGGCAGAGACGGAAATGGTCATGCTGCCTGTGGTCTTGTCTATCACTGTACTCCAGGCACCACCCTGTTCAACACCCTGGTATATGACAAAACGGCCAGCCTTGTCTGTGGTAGTCTGTTTGATGGTAGATGTTTTTTTCTCACCATCTTCTTTCCTGGTTATTATTTCATTCTTTGCAGGATTGATCTTTAACAATACTGGCATATTTGAATCGGCTGCACTGCCTGACAGACACTCTCCGCCCTTCTGGCATGCAATGGTCTCGGTAACGGCGCAGATCATCGGTGCTTCTGCAGCCCATGCACTACCGCCAGATAAAAAGAACATTGTGGTTAATTGTATAAACACAAGAAATTTATTGTTTGATTTCATCGCTATAAAACTCCGGTTGTTTGTAATGCGTGACTAAAGATTAACTATGTAATAATGCGAAAATAGTACTCGCATAATACATTAAAATAATTGATATAGATCATATTATCGTTGTGGATAGTAGTCATCCCGGGCAGGGTCATCAATGTCTCCCGGATCAGAACTTCTCCTGTTATAGACTGGTGCGGCTGCCTTTCCTTTTATCCGACTGTTTTTATTATTTGTACATCCTGTTTTGGTACTGCTTGCGGGATGGCCTCTTTTTCAAAGCGCTGTTTAACGGCACGTGTTATATCCCAGTAGACCTGCCAGTAATCATTAGTCTTGACCCATGGACGTACTATAAATGCCAGTGAATATTTTTCTATACGGTGTAATTTAACCACAGATTCAGGCTCTGCCAGTATCAACTCATGCTGCTGAATAATGTCATTTAAAACCCCTTCTACCTGGTCAATGTCAGCATCTTTGTTTACATAGAATTCAAAATCTACACGTCTGTTTTCCTGGGATGTAACATTCTTGATAATATCGCCCCAGATCTTGTTGTTTGGAATAATCAGTATTTGATTATCAAAGGTCATGACTGTTGTTGATACCAGGGTCATATTACTAACTGTTCCCTTTTGACCTGCGGCTTCAATAACATCGCCAGTATCGAAAGGTTTGTATATCAGGATCATTACCCCGGAAGCGAAGTTTGACAGGGTGTCCTGCAATGCAAAGCCGACGATAAAACCAACGACGCCAAGACCGGCGAGCAGGGGGCCTATCTGAACACCAACATGTGCCAGGGCAACAAGTATACCGATCAGCATGACCAGCTTCGAAACCATGTTTTCAAAAAATTCTCTTAACAATTCTGAAATACTTGTCAATGATGAAGCAATTACCTTACGTACGACACGTTCTGACAACATGGCCAGTAATTTGAAAACAAACAGTATTAATATGACTGTAAACACTGTCACGAGAAAGCCTGGCCCATTCTCTGCCAGCCAATCTTTGGCATCTTCTATCCATTGTTCAATCAAACCAACAACAACTTTTTTATCTAATAAGGTTTCATCAATTTGCCCTGCACTTTGAATCAACAGCAAGCTATATTCAGAGGTCTCTAACTCAAGCTGCTTCATCAATTTTATTGTGGATCTAAGACTTGCTACTAAACCTGCCTTTCTTTCTTCCAGAGCATTCAACTCACCTACCAGATCGAGACTTTGTTTCTCTCCGGCTTTTTCAATCCCGCGTTTTAAAGTATTAATCTTATCGGTACTAACCTTGATCAAAGTTGATGTGTTTGTAGCAATTCCCTGTAATTCCTTTTTAAGGTAGTCCAGCACTTTACCTGCATCCAGATCAACAAGTTTCATGCGTTCGGTATTCTCTAACAATGCCTTCAGCAGCTGGTCGATAATACTTTGACCATGATTGATCTTTTGTTGCAGTAGAAACATTTCGCCAGCTTCTGTTTTTTCCCGTTCACCTTTCAGGGAATCCATCCGTAGCTTGATGTATTTAATCTCACCAATGATTGATTTAGACTGTTCAGCTGTGTATTTTTTTGCTGCTTGCAGGTGGCTTGAGGTATCAAACTCCTGACTTCCCAGGGTTTTGATATTTTCTATTAATGTATCGAGTGACTTGCGGATCTCTTTTTCAATATCCAGAACCTGGGTACCGGCCAATGAGCGTTTTTCCCCACTCACTTTTTTGAATATTGCAAATTTTTCCTTTGCTTCTTTGGATTTTGCTTCCAGGTCTTCGACCAATGCTTCTGTTTCTGCCAGTAGCTCTTGATCCTGCTCAATGATTTCCTGTTCAGGGTTTTCCTGTTCATTATTTTCTTGTTCAGGGCTTACTTGTTCTGAATCTGCGGTTGCTGTTGCAACTTGAGCAGTTTCGGTCCAGGCCGGTGCAGAGTAAATCCCCACCACGCAAAACATGATGAGCTTGAACAGGTAATTATTTTTCTTTGATAACATAATTTATTTCCAAAAAATTAAGGGAACCTCTGATTAAGTCCCAAAAATATATTAAGTCGTCATTCTGGCGCATGCCAGAATCTAGTCAAAACAATAACTTACTGGATGCTGGTATTCACCAGCATGACGAAGTACGTACTTGATTAGAGATTCCTTAATAATATCAGATGGTATTTACCTCCGTACAATCACTCGTTGATTATATCGACTATTTTCCTTTCCATATATTCAAAGAACGGGTTATATCTAAGACGCATCAATAATTCTGTCGGGATAACCAGAATTCTCCTTTCCCCTCTCGGAGCAAATGCACCAAGATTTACATGGTTCTCCGATTCATCTGGCCCTACTGGCCCATAAAGAAGATCATCTGGTGAAAATGGAATAGCTACATGTGAAAGTGAATACACGCCCGAGGGCCATGACAGATCAAGTGCCTGGGTCGTTATCTCCTGTGAATCCATTTTTTTATATTTAAAAACCATATCTCTGGATTTGTCATTTTTATTGGTAATCAAGGTTACATCAAAGGGAAGACCCATTGTGTCCCTCAGATCCAGTAATAAATCATGGTGTTCCACATAGAAAAAAGATTTATTCGCTGTTACACGATTGACATCAAATAAAACCAGCTCATGTTTGTTGGGGGACAATTTACTATAGAGAACATCAATAATAGAGCTGGTCAGAACGGTTGCATCAACCAGGGACTGGAATGTTGTTATGGATGGCAAACCGGAAATACTTCTGGACTTCACCAGCTGGCCTACCTGTTTATGAATGGCATTAGTCAACTGGTAGGATTGTTCTCCTGCTGCCTTGGTAAAAGAGTTGTACTTGTAGGGATCAAACTCAGGTAAAACATCAAGCCACTTGAATTTTTCAAAATAAGGCAACCAGCTTAATATTTTATGCCAGCTTGAAAATCTCGCAAAAAAAGTTACTCCTAGCATGGGGGACATGAGAATCACCCGATCAGGCATCGGTTTTGTCTCATCCTGCAGAGACTCCATAATATATTTAACGGTCAGTGCGCCACCATTTGAATAACCAACGACAAAAAATGGCAGATCCTTGCCTATCTTCTCGCGCACATGTCTGGCACCAAGATAGGTGGCTGCCATCCAGTCCTCCCACCTTGCAGTCAAAAGTCCACTGGGAATCGTTCCATGACCCGGCATCCTCATTGCCAATACATAATACCCCTGTTCCTCAAAAACCCTTGCCAGGTGTCGCATACTGTATGGGGAATCAGTCAGGCCATGTATCATTAATACACCGCCTTTCACATTTTCTGGTATTAATTCAAATGTACGGTTCCAGTTGGGTGAAAATTGCTCAGGGTCAACCGGACTGTTTGGGGTATATCGACTGAATACAAACTGGCTCTCTGGCTCAGCATCCTTATATATAGATGTATCCATTTCCTGAAAGACACGCTCTTCCAGTTCAAGATAGTCACCCAGGGATTCAATTTGATCACTGCTGGATTCAGTAAACTCACTTTCTAGTGAAATTTTGTGCCATGGTTGTAGCTCAGGCAGACGACGCGAGTCAAATGCGCGAACCAGGACAATTGAGGCCACAATAATACCAATTATAAAAAGGCTTCTGAATATGAAAGTTTTCATCATTAATATTTCATGTCTATCGAATTAAAAAAGTTATACAATCAGCTGGCAATGGCGTCTACACCAGTTAATAAATCTACTTTCAAGCAAGCCAACTTCATATATCTGTTGGCTGCCTTGCTTGCTTTTTTGATCCTGTCCCCACTTGCGCAGATATTGTTCCCCCAAAATGCTTCAATCATTATTAATTTCACATTCACCATTACGATTGTCATTGGTGTCTGGAGTTTAATTGATGATCGAAAATGGTTTCTGTTTGGTCTGGGTTTGGCCGCCTTCAGTCTTCTATTAGCTTTACTTGAATTCTTTTACTCATCCGAGTTTATATATATTGTAAGTATACTTGTACTACTATTTTTTCTGATCAACTCATTAGTATTGGCGATCAAGCATGTTATGTTTGGGCCCAGGATTGATATGAATAAAATAGTCGGCTCTATTACTATCTATCTGCTCATCGGCATTATATGGGCACTATTATACGGACTGGTAGAACAGTTTATTGTGGACTCATTCTCCGGTAATATTCTGAATGTAGGTGGTAGTCGTTTTTGGGACCTGATTTATTTCAGTTTTGTGACACTGACCACACTGGGATACGGTGATATCCTGCCTGTGAATACCTACGCACGAACACTTGCCTATATGGAAGCAATCGTTGGTCAATTCTATATCGCCATACTCGTGGCCAGCCTTGTGGGTGCTCACCTGAGTGACCGTCAATCCGGGAAAGATTAGCAACATACGACTTTCCCTTGATTAACATGACTTCAGATCAATTTCGATATATATTTACCAGTCAACACCGCTCAGGCTTCTTTAATAATAACGGGAACTAATTATGAGTAATTCTACCACCGAAGCAGATAATTCATTATCAGTAAAAAAAATCATGGAAATAGTCGTGCCCATAGGATTGACGCTCCTGTTGCTGGT
>QNEM01000163.1 GCA_003645215.1 Gammaproteobacteria bacterium | reverse complement strand
TAGTAACCGGATCTGTAACGATAAAAAAAGCAGCAAGTAAAGTCCCGCCTGTGAACAGATTAAACAATGAGGAGGCATACCTTTCCGGATCATAGCCATGAAAAATGAGACTCAGTGCAAACATAGTGAATATAAAAATCACAGGCATTTGCCATTTAATAATTCCCTTGATCATTAACCAGATGCCACCCGCCAGAAAGGCAAGGCCAATCCATTCCCAGCCTTTGCCTCCCAATGCACCAAATAAAGGGCCGTCGGAGAATTCTGAAAGCATCGCCATACCACTGAGTTGAGATTTGGTAAATGCCAATGGCGTTGCACCACTCAGGCTGTCCAGGCCTTCATGAGACAAACCGATGAATATTATTTCAAGGCTATCGATGACACCACTAGCGTTATGCCCGATATCATTTAACATGCTTGGCCAATAATTCAATTCAACCGGGAAACAAATCAGCACAAAGACATAGCCGGCCATGGCCGGGTTGAAGATGTTATAGCCAAGCCCACCATAAAGATGTTTTGCAATTACAATCGCAAAGCAGATTCCAGATAAGCTCACCCACCAGGGTGCGAACGGTGTGATGGTTAAGGCAAACAATAAACCGGTAATAATGGCACTGCCATCATACATAAAGTCCTGAAGTGGCCGCTTTCTGAGAATCAACATAATGGCCTCGAATGCCAGGGCAAAACAAACTCCCAGTAAGCAATGTACCAGGACGCCCCATCCCAGGAACCATGTGGATACAATAATTCCCGGAACCAGTGCATAAATCACCTGACGCATCACTTTATTGATTGAAGTGGGCGAATGAATATGAGGCGAACTTATTCTGTCGATGTAATTCATTTAATCTTTCTTTTTATTTCGCTTCTGTTTGATGCGTTCAACAGCAGCCTGTATATAAGCCTGTTTGTCTTCTGCAACTGTACCCTGGTCAGGAGAAATCGTTTTCTTTTTATCAAAACGGTCATCATTATGATTCTCAATACGTTCCAGGCGCTCATTACGTGCCTCAAATCGGTGTCGGGCATGTTCATACCCGGCCTGTTTTGTTTCATAGGCGGTAATGTCATTCTTTGCCTGTCGGTAATATTTCACCAAAGGAATATTGCTTGGACAAACATAGGCACAACAACCACACTCAATACAATCGAATAAGTGTAAAGCTCGAGTCTCATCAAAATCTTTTGCACGGGCATAGGCGAAAAGTTCCTGGGGCAGCAATTTTGCGGGACATACATCAACACAATCACCACATCCTATACATGGCTTTTCTCTGTCACGATTGAATTCTGATGTGACAAGAATACTATTGGTGGTTTTAATCACCGGCATGGAAATATCATGTACATATTTGCCCATCATCGGGCCGCCCATAATTACAGCCTCATTGTTATGCCGTTGATAACCGACTTGTTTGAGGCAATGTTCGACCGGTGTGCCAAGCAATACCTGTAAATTACGTGGGTTCTCAACATTTCCGGAAACCGTAACATAACGGGAAAGCAGGGGTTCTCCGCGTGTTACTGCCCGAAAGGCCGCCGCTGCGGTGCCCACATTGTGCATGACGATGCCAATATGAATCGGTAAACCTCCGGCAGGGACTTCTTTGCCAGTTAATACTTTTATCAGTTGTTTTTCACCACCGGCAGGATATCGGGCAGGCACACTTACCAGTTCGATGTCATCATTATCATTAATGAATTCATTCAGGGCAGCAAAGGCTTCAGGCATATCTTCTTCAACGGCAATCACACAATGTTCTGCCTGGATCGCATGTTGCAGCATACGTGTTCCTGAAACAATATAATTTGCCTTCTCCCGAATAATTCGGTCATCACAACTTATATAGGGTTCGCATTCGACACCATTGATAATGAGTGTATCTACTGCCGTGGCTGTGCCTTCATTCAGTTTTACATGTGCCGGGAAACCTGCACCGCCCATACCGACCATGCCTGCTTCGCATATCAAGCGTTGTAATATTTCCGGCTCAATAGACAGGTAGTCTTCAACGGGTTCAATATCAAACCAGGCATCTTCGCCATCTGGTTCGATAATGATACAAGGTGTTTGTATTGATTGATCCTGTGGTGCTGGACATGTGCCAATATCAATAATCTTTCCAGATGTGCTGGCATGTACAGGCACACTGATGTAGCCACTGGCCTGTGCTATTTTTTGTCCCTTAAGCACGGTATCACCTTTTTTAACGATTGCTTCGGAAGGTGAACCAATGTGCTGTTGTAGTGGCAGTATGATCTTATCCGGGAGAGGTGTGATCAATGATTCCTTATCATTGCTCAGTTCTTTATAAGTCTTAAGCTCAAGCCCCCCCGGGAATGAGTGTATCTCTCTGTTAAACCTGTTGTGGACTTCGGTGCTCACCTGACTAAGCTGTGACCGCTTGCATACTGATACAGTCCATGGGGCAGGGCGCAATACATAATTCACATCCGGTGCATTCCTTAACAAGCACAGAATGCATTTGTTTGGCGGTACCGAGTATGGCATCTACCGGACAGGCGTTGATACATTTTACGCAGCCGATACAAAGTGATTCATCGATCAAGGCAATCTGTGTTGCCTTTTGCAGACCATTTTCAGGATTAAGTGGTTTGATCTGACGACCTGATAATTTAGCTAATACTTTAATCGTTTCAGCACCACCAGGTGGACATTGATTGATATCGGCCTCACCATGAACAATGGCCTCTGCATAAGGTCGACAGCCAGAGTAATTACATTTGCCACATTGGGTTTGTGGCAAGGCAGAAAGGATATCTTCAAACTTGTTTTGTTGTGCTGTCGTTGCGGGAGATATGGAAACAAGAAAACCGCCTATCAGCGCCAGCAAAAGAATGATTAGAATGCCAAGCATCTATTTAACAAGTCCGGAAAAGCCAAGGAATGCCATCGATATCAGCCCCAAAGTAAGCAGGGTAATGGAAAGCCCTTTGAAGGGTGCCGGGACATCGGCCATTTCCAGTCTTGTATTGATGGCCGTTAGCAGGGCAAGCATCAGTGCGAAACCAATTGCCGTACCCAAACCAAAGATGAATGAATAAAATAAATTGTTATCCTGCTGTTGATTTAAAAGCAGGGTGCCAAGTACGGTCACATTCACGCCCTCAAGTGGCAGAAACATTTCTGCACCACTTTTGCCGAAAGGCCCAGACCATGATTTTGGCCATAATTTTGGCCATAACCTGAGGCCGTAAACAATCATTATGATCAACATGACAAACACGAAGGTTTGTAAATATTGTAATTGTAAGGGGATTAAAATTAATTGTGACGTGGCAGAAGCGATGACAGTCGTTAATGGTAATAGAATGAGCATGAGGCACGAGATACCACGAGCGACATCACGTCTTTGAGTTGCTACTAAAGCAGGGTCGGTACCTATAACATGAGCAACAACGATGTTATTAACAAGCGCAGAACTAATCAGTACAAGAAAGATTTCCTCCATGCATGCATTTTACCCTGATTCTGTTTTATTCTCATTTCACTTTCATGCCGGGAATTGCACCCTCATCCGGGCCTAAAATAAACAGATCTTTCCCGCCCGGGCCTGCGGCCAGCACCATACCTTCAGAAATACCAAAGCGCATTTTACGTGGTGCCAGATTAGCCACCATCACCGTATGTCTACCTTCGAGATCCTCAGGTGCATAGGCTGATTTGATTCCAGCAAAGACATTGCGTGTTTCACCACCGATATCCAGGGTCAACTGGAGTAATTTGTCCGCACCTTCAACATGTGCAGCCTTGATGATTTTTGCAATGCGCAGGTCGACTTTGGCGAAATCATCGATAGAGATAACATCAGCAATGGGGTCGTCATGTAATGGTCCCGATGTTGGTGCTGAATCTTCCGCAGCACTCGTTGCTGAACTCAAGTCTTCTTTACTTTCTTCTATCATGGCGTCGATATGCTCCTGTTCCACCCTCGTCATCAGGGGTTTGAATTTGTTTATTTCATGTGCCAATAAAGATGTCTGGCTATCATTCCAGTTGAATGCCTCGACATTCAGAAATTGTTCCGTCTTTTCTGCCATCACAGGTAGCACCGGTTTGAGATAAATAATCAATAGACGAAAAAGATTCAGACCCATGGTACAGATAGCCTGTAATTCATCATCACTATTTTCCTGTTTGGCAACGACCCAGGGTTTATTATCATCAATGTACTGATTTGCCTTATCGGCCAGTAACATGATTTCACGCATGGCCTTGGCATATTCTTTCGCCGCATATGCCGAGGCTATGTTATCTCCAGCACTGACAAATTCGGCAAATAATTCAGGTTCGTGGATCTCTGAGGCAAGCTTGCCTGAGAACCTTTTTTTGATAAAGCCGGAACAACGACTGGCAATGTTGACGACTTTCCCTACCAGATCAGAATTTACTCGCTGCAGAAAATCTTCCATATTCAGATCTATATCATCAACACCATTGCCCAGTTTGGCAGCAAAATAATATCGCAGGTATTCAGGATCCAGGTGTTGCAGATAAGTACGCGCCTTGATAAAGGTGCCTCTGGATTTCGACATCTTCTCACCATTCACCGTGAGGAAGCCGTGCGCATGAATTGAACTCGGTGTACGCAGGCCACTGCCCTTGAGCATGGCTGGCCAGAACAGCGCATGGAAGTAGACAATATCTTTGCCAATAAAATGATGCATCTCGATATTGCTGTCTGCTTGGATGAAGCTGTTAAAATCCAGATCTTTTTGATTACAGAGATATTTCAGGCTGGCAAGGTAACCTATCGGCGCATCCAGCCAGACATAAAAATATTTGCCTGGCGCATCCGGGATTTCAAAACCGAAATAGGGATCATCCCTGGAAATGTCCCATTCCTGCAGACCTGTTTCAAACCATTCATTAAGTTTATTGGCGACTTCTTTCTGCAGATGGCCCGCATGAGTCCAGTCGCGTAACATATCTTCGAAATCGGGTAGTTTGAAGAAGTAATGTTCGGATTCTTTTT
>QNEM01000162.1 GCA_003645215.1 Gammaproteobacteria bacterium | reverse complement strand
TGCAAAAAGCCGCCGATCAATTTGCAGAGCGATTGAATACGGTCAATTTTGAACAAGCGATTATTCCGGTTCTGCACAATGTTGACGCAACAGAACGCAGTGATGTCAGTAAAATCAAGCTGGCTCTGCAGGATCAACTATGTCAACCAGTTCGATGGGTAGAAACGATTCAGAAAATGCTCAGTAATGATGTCAGTACCATCGTTGAATGTGGTCCGGGTAAGGTATTAAGTGGTTTGATCAAGAGAATTGATCGCAGCCTGAATATTTTCCCCGTTTTTGACCCCGCATCATTGGAAAAGGCCCTTGCTGAGGTAACTGCCTGATAATCAGGTCAGGGGACAAGAATAATCAGGATGAGGACAAGCATATGAAACTTGAAGGACAAATTGCACTGGTTACCGGCGCAAGCCGAGGCATTGGCCAGTCTATTGCGTTGACTTTGGCGAACGCTGGGGCACATGTTATTGGTTCGGCCACTTCAGAAAATGGTGTTAAATCCATCAATAAGGCATTTGCTGATGCTGGCCTGCAAGGCAGCGCCTATGTTTTAAACGTGACAGATAGTTCTTCCGTCAAGACATTTGAGGAGGCCTTGAAGGCAGATGGTCATGTTCCAGGCATTTTGGTCAATAATGCAGGTATCACCAGGGACAATCTCCTGATGCGTATGAAAGAAGACGAATGGGAAGACGTTATTAATACCAATTTAAACGGTATCTACAGAATCACAAAAATGTGTCTGCGCGGTATGATGAAGGCACGACAGGGCAGAATTATCAATATCACCTCAGTCGTTGCCATGTCCGGGAATCCCGGGCAGACCAATTATGCAGCATCAAAGGCGGGAATGATTGGTTTTACCCGCTCTTTGGCCAGGGAAGTCGGCTCACGCGGGATTACTGTTAATGCTGTCGCCCCTGGATTTATAGAGACAGATATGACGGATGCCCTGGAAGATGCGCAGAGAGACGCATTGCTGCAGCAAATCGCACTGAATCGACTGGGGAAAGTGAGTGAAATTGCTGAAGTTGTCAGTTTTCTGGCATCAAGTGACGCAGCCTATATTACGGGGGAAACAATCAATGTGAACGGTGGTATGTATATGGGGTAGTGATTATTCAAACATAAATCATTAGATAGTCGAACTATCTTTTTGATTAGAAAAGAAAAAGTATATTAATACAATATCCGGGTTGAAACTTATCTGCATTTCACTAAACTAGACCCGCTATTCGGCCAACTGGCCGTTAAGGGAGGAGAATTCCATTATGAGTAGTGTTGAAGAACGCGTAAAAAAAATCGTTGTAGAGCAGTTAGGGGTAAAAGAAGATGAAGTCACAAATGAGGCTTCTTTTGTTGATGACCTGGGTGCTGATTCACTGGATACAGTAGAATTGGTTATGGCGCTTGAAGAAGAGTTCAAGACAGAAATTCCCGATGAAGAAGCAGAGAAGATTACATCAGTACAGCTTGCAATTGATTATGTCAGTGCGCATATGGAGTAATTCCATTCGCTGAATTATGAAAGGCCGCGTTAATAAAATAACGCGGCCTTTTTCTATTGTGAGAGACAGATGTCATAATGGAACCACTGATATGCATAGTTGTTTGGAAAATAACAAAGGAAAGAAAATTGAGTAAAAGACGTGTTGTAGTCACTGGACTCGGTATGTTGACGCCTGTTGGTAACAATGTCACCGATACCTGGAATAATGTTCAGAATGGTGTCAGCGGCATTAGTTTGATAGAACATTTTGATACCTCTGAATTTTCCGTACGTATTGGTGGTTCAATCAAGAATCTTGATATCTCGGATTATATTCCTCGCAAAGAAATGAAAAAAATGGATCCCTTCATCCACTATGGGATGATCGCGGGGAGCCAGGCCATTGAAGATTCTGGTCTGGAGATTACCGATGAGAATGCACACAGGGTTGGAGTTGCAGTTGGATCGGGAATTGGCGGCCTGGCTGGCATCGAAAAATGTACTGAACAATTCCTCAAGGGTGGTCCTCGCAAAATTTCTCCATTCTTTGTGCCGAGTAATATCATTAATATGATTTCAGGCAACCTTTCTATCAAGTACGGGGCCAAGGGCCCAAACTTTGCCATCGTCACGGCCTGTACAACAGGCACGCATAATATTGGTGATGCGGCCAGATTGATTGAATATGGTGATGCCGATGTCATGGTTGCAGGCGGTGCAGAAATGGCAAGCTCACCGACATGCCTTGGAGGCTTCGCCTCTGCAAAGGCTTTATCGACACGAAATGATGATCCAGAAGCCGCCAGTCGACCATGGGACAAGGATAGAGATGGATTTGTCCTTAGTGACGGTGCGGGCGTGATGGTCCTCGAAGAGTATGAACATGCAAAGAAACGTGGTGCGAATATCTATGCCGAACTTATCGGTTATGGCATGAGCGGTGATGCCTATCATATGACTGCGCCCTCGGAAGACGGTGATGGTGCTGCACGCTGCATGGTGAATGCACTGAATAACGCTGGTCTTAATCCAGAGCAGATTGATTATATTAATGCCCATGGTACTTCCACACCAGCAGGTGACGTTGTAGAAACACGGGCACTGAAAAGAGTTTTTGGAAGCAATCCGGATAATCTCGTCGTCAGCTCAACCAAATCCATGATAGGCCACTTGCTGGGTGCAGCAGGTGGTGTAGAAGCTATCTTTTCTGTACTCGCGCTACGCGATCAAGTTGCACCACCAACGATTAACCTGGATAACCCTGATCTCGAATGTGATCTGGATTTTGTGCCGCATGAAGCACGACAAATGAAAATGGATATTGCTTTATCAAATTCATTCGGGTTTGGTGGCACTAACGGTACCTTGATATTCAGGCGAGCTGAATAGGAATATCAAGCCCAGGCAATCATCATGTTTCTCTTAAATGGTCAGAGTGCAGACAGCATAGATCTTCTGGACAGAGGTCTACATTACGGTGATGGCCTGTTTGAAACTATTGCTGTAATCAATGAGCAACCACTCTGTCTGGATAAACATCTGCAACGATTATTGTCAGGGTGTGAAAGACTAAAGTTCGATTTCGATGATATCGAAATTCTTCAATCAGAAATAAATTCTATTTGTAAAGATACTGATCGGGCTGTTCTTAAAATTATTGTTACCAGTGGGACAGGGGGCAGGGGCTATAAAAGAAACTGCTCGGATTTAAAACCTACACGGCTACTGGCAACCTATCCCTGGCCACAATATCCAGACAATTATTTATCACAAGGAATACAAGTTCATCTGTGTTCCAGCAGATTAGGGCACAATCCCGGACTTGCAGGCATCAAACATCTGAACAGACTGGAACAGGTATTGGCCCGCAATGAATGGGATGATACCAATACCATGGAAGGGTTGATGCTGGATATCGATGACAATATCATTGAAGGTACCATGAGCAATCTGTTTATCATTCTTCCTGACAAAAAATTAGTTACACCGGATGTTTCTCTCTGTGGTATTGCAGGAATAGTGCGGCAATACATAATAGACAACTGTGCAGAGCTGGCTTACACAAGTGATGTGAAAAAAATATCATTGGAGGATGTTTATGCTGCCAGTGAAATGTTCTTTTGTAATAGTGTCGCAGGCATTATGCCAGTGAGACAGTTGAGTAATCATAAATTTCCTGCACAACTTGCTGCAAATAAGATCAGGCAATTTCTGATCTCACGAGCAGTCATCGCGCCATCGTGAAGCGTGTTTTGTCATGGCTTTTTATCCTGTCATTCATTACAGGCGGTGTCACGGCGTGGTGGTTTTGGCATGATATGCAGCAGCAATTAGACTCGCCGATTGAAACAGGCACATCTATTAACTACACCATCAAGCCAGGTATGAACCTGAAATTAATTGGTCAGGATTTGGTGCAACAAGGGATATTGAAACATCCATACTATTTCATGTTGGAAGGCCGTCTACAGGGCACTGATTCACAAATCAAGGCAGGTGAATATCTTTTGCAACCAGGGACAACGCAACGACAGTTGCTAGAGCAGTTCGAAGCAGGGAAGGTCGTGCAACATTCCCTGGCCTTGATAGAAGGTTGGTCGTATAAGGAAATAATGACCGCGGTAAGTAATAACGAAGTGCTGATAAAGACCCTGGCTGACACCGACAGCAAAACAGTAATGTCAGCATTAAGCCATCCTGATGTACACCCTGAAGGTCGTTTCTTCCCTGATACCTATCATTTCCCCTCTGGCATGACAGATGTAGAATTTTTGCAACGAGCTTATGAACGAATGCTGGAAATTCTGCATGATGAATGGCAACAGAAAGCGGAGGGCTTGCCCTATAAGACCGCTGATGAAGCATTAATCATGGCCTCTATTATTGAAAAAGAGACTGCGGTTGCAAGCGAACGCGCCGCAATCGCCGGTGTGTTTGTCAGAAGGTTGCAAAAAGGCATGAGGTTGCAGACCGATCCAACAGTGATTTATGCCATGGGTGAGAATTACAATGGCAACATACGGCGCAAGGATTTAAAAACAGATTCGCCGTACAATACCTATGTTTATGCAGGCTTACCGCCAACACCGATCGCATTGCCCGGTGTCGAAGCAATACATGCAGCACTGCATCCAGAGCAAGGAGAGACTTTGTATTTCGTTGCAAAGGGAGATGGCTCACATTATTTTTCAAAAACATTGAAAGAACATAATCGCGCTGTAGCCAAATACCAATTGGGAAAATAATTTATTCATGAACGCATTAGCAGAAGGCCGCTTGATTACACTGGAAGGCATCGAAGGCGCCGGTAAGAGTAGCCACATGCAGTTCATTGCTGAGAAATTGCAACAGGCAGGCAAAGAAGTATTGTTAACACGTGAACCGGGCGGGACTGATCTGGGTGAAGGCATACGTGCGCTTCTGCTTAAAAAAAACGAACAAGCTATGTTTGAGCAGACGGAATTATTGCTGATGTTCGCAGCCAGGGCGCAGCATGTACAACAGGTTATTTTACCGGCGATGGCTGCAGGCAAGATAGTTATTTGCGACAGGTTTACTGATTCAAGTTATGCTTATCAGG
>QNEM01000161.1 GCA_003645215.1 Gammaproteobacteria bacterium | reverse complement strand
CTGGAGAATGCGATAAACACCTTACATTCGCTATACCGGCGGATTGAGCTTCAAGCTGATAATAATGCTGATTCAATAGAGAGTGAGAATGCTCTCAAAGACTATGTGATTCCGGAGAAAGTGATTTGCCGGCTATTCGATAGCAATTCACGTCTGATGCCCATAGTTGAAAAATTTACCAGGCAACTGGAAGACTCGCTGCGTGACATTGACACCGCGGCAGAACAGAATAATTTTGATCAAATCAGGAAATTTGCGCAGTGGTTGAAGGCTACTGGAGGAACCATGGGATATGGTGAGTTTACAGAGCCTGCGGCAGCTCTTGAGGCAGGCGCAAAAGCAGAGCAGATGGATGTCATAAAACATACGATTAGCATAATCAAGGAGATACAGTGTCGTATGGAGCCCCTGAAAAGCGGGCATGAATCAGGCGCCGCCCTGCATTTAAAAATGGTTAAAAATAACTGAAACAATGAAAAATTTTAATTGTGTTGTATGGTTATATGATGAAATCTAGTATTCGCCCGGAACTGTTTGCTGCAGACAATGTGGTCATCCCTGATGACATGCAATACTCGCAGTTGAAAAATGCCGCAATCATGATGGTCGACGATGAGCCCATTATGCTGGAAATAATCCAGGCCCTGCTTGAAGACGCAGGCTACGGGAATTTTATTCCAGTCGAAAAGTCGACCCAGGCCATAGACATGATCATGCAAACCAGTCCTGATTTATTGTTGCTGGACCTGGATATGCCTGAAATTAATGGCTACGAAATATTGTCGACGCTGCGTTCGAACGCGGATTATGGGCATCTGCCGGTCATTATGATCACGGCATCAACAGAGCCCGGCGATAAGCTCAAAGCACTCGAGCTTGGTGCCACAGATTTTCTTTCCAAACCGGTCGATGCAAGTGAGCTGGTGTTACGAGTCAGGAATACACTTTCTGCAAAAGCGTACCAGGACCAACTTGCTTACTACGATAGCTTGACCGGGCTGCCTAACCTGAAACTGTTTATTGAACGTCTTGGCTGGGGGATTGAACTGTCAAAGAGAGAGAGGGTTCCGTTGATGCTGCTGGATATAGGTCTGGACAAATTCAGACAGATCAACGAGACACTGGGAATGTACACCGGTGATGAGATCCTGGTAACCATCGCCGAGCGGCTCAATTCACTTATACGAAGCAGTGATTTCATTGGGCGTACGGATGAGACGGTTAAAACGGGAGAGCTTGCACGGGTTGGTGGTCACGAATTCTCTATAATACTGTCTGGTGTTAATAGCATAGAGGCTGCATATATTGTCAGCAAACGTATTCTTGATGCGGTGATGCAGCCAGTATTAATCAATGAGCATGAAGTATTCATAACGGCCAGTATCGGTATTGCTGTTTGCCCGACAGACGGTGAAGATGTCGAATCACTTATCAAGTATGCCAGCTCGGCAAAAGATTTTGCGAGAAAACAGGGTTCAAATAACTACCAGTTCTTTTCCAGTGAGATGAATGCTCAATCGAAGGATCGCTTAAAAATGGAGTCGAATCTGAGAAAAGCACTGGATAACAATGAATTTGAACTGCACTATCAGCCTAAAATAGATTCTGCAACTGATAAGATTATTGGCATGGAGTGCCTGTTGCGTTGGAACCAGCCTGAACTGGGTTCTGTTCCCCCGGAGGTCTTCATACCTGCAGCTGAAGAATTGGGGCTTATTGTTCCAATCGGTGAATGGGTGCTGAAAGAGGCATGTCAGACCACGAGTGAATGGGTTAAATCAGGTTATGAAAACCTCATAGTCTCGGTAAATGTTTCACCGAAGCAATTCAATGAAGTAAGCCTGAGAAAATCGATCGAATCTGCGATACAGTGCAGTGGGCTAAGCCCGCAGAATCTTATCCTGGAGATAACCGAGAGCATGCTGATGGGGGATGTTGATCACCACATCGCTCAGCTTCAGCATATTACTGATCTTGGCGTCGCCTTCTCACTTGATGATTTTGGTACGGGTTACTCATCACTCAGTTACCTGAAAAAATTTCCAATTGAGGAGCTGAAAATTGATCGCTCTTTCCTGATAAATGTTCCGGAAAAAAACGAGGACAATTATATTGTCAAAGCGATTATCGCCCTGGCTGATGGCCTCGGCATGAAAATCATCGCAGAAGGCGTAGAAAACGCTGAGCAACTTGAGTTTCTGAGGCAGAATAACTGCAATATTATCCAGGGATTCTATTATAGTAAGCCATTGAACAAGACGAACTTCACAAAATACCTGGCAAGCCACTGTTAATAGAGCTGCCCTTTAACGGTGTATGCAAGAGTATATCTAAAGGCCTATGCTGTACTGGAAGTGAATTTAGCTGGAATCACCCTTAACAGGCTGAATCTCAATAACCGGTTTTGTTCCATTGCTAATAGCAAAATCCTCTTTATGTCGCGCGGCGACCTCTTGCCGAACGCGCATGAGATAACCGCCCAGTGCACCACCACCGACAGCCAGTGTCAACAAACCCAGGGTAAGAAGCTGGCTGAATATCATCAGTGAGCCAGCGGCAACAATACCAATAAAACCCGCACCCAGTTTGAAGCTGGATCTGGCGTGTGCGCGATTGGTCTCTTTGCGGATTTCTTCATGACTTTTACGGATAATCCGGGTCTTTTGGCGTTCAGCGTTAACGCGCAATTTTTCCCGCTCTTTGGAGAATTCATCTTTGGCGTTTGCCAGTGCATCTTTTTTGGCATGGCTGGCGATGGAGGCAAACCAGAAGGCGGTAACCAGGCCAATGATCAAAGCAAGCAATAACACTGCCAGCCAAAGCTCCAGGTCAGCAGATTTTGTTGCCGCAAGCGTCATAGCTATAGTAGCGGCCTGTATGATTAGAATGCCCGGCAGATATTTCAACATGGTGATATATTAGTCAGAATCTACTTGATGAATCAAGTAAATGATTTATGGGTGCCCATAAAATCAATCGACACCAGCCAAATGATTGTGGACACCCATACAATAATTACGGACGAATTAGTGAACAGGTTGATGTGAATACAGAATAATTGGGGTCAGAGTAACATTAAACGTGCTATGGCTGATTAATGTTACTCTGAACCCAATTATTCCTGTTTTTTTAACCACGAATTCCTGCTTGCAGACGATAAGCGCTTAGCATAATCATTAGCCACATGAGCATCAACGGATTTAGAGCGCCACTACCTTCACTGACAGGCAAGTCATTACTAGCTATTACATTTTTCTTATTAACTGAGATATTCACACTTGCAACATTTGATAGTGCATCATTTTTGTCTTTAACTGTATAGGTAAAATTATCCAGACCTGAATAACCTGTATCGGGCATGTAAACCACGGTACCGTTGGAGATAATGGCAGATTGTCCATGACTGGGACTCTTGACGATCTCAATGGACGCAGCATTTATTGCATCACCATTACCTGTATCGTTAGCAAGTATGCTTATACTCAAGGCAGAATCGAACTCAACGTCCACGTTTATATCATTTGCAATAGGTTGTTGGTCTTGTAAAGAAGCTGGTACAGGTTCAGGTTCAGGAATAGGAGCAGGAGCAGGAGCAGGAGCAGGAGCAGGTATCGGTTCATTCGGCAGTGTGAATGTCAGCAGAAAACCATGTGCAGCCCCGTTTAAGGTTCCGCTACCAACGATATCGCCATTATCGTTAATGGCAGTTGCAGCTGTTAAAACCCAGCCATTCGTTGCCCAGTCATTTAAGTCAACGTTTACCCCATCTGCGTAATTCCATAGAAAAGCATGGTTCGTTATGCTGGAGTCGACGAGTATTTCAGAGCTTCCAACAACCTGGTTGTAGGCATTAATATCATAAGCGTTACTACGTAAACCACCTTTAAGAACTGGCAGGATAGTTAGGAGATTCATGTTGTAATCAAGAATATAGGCTCGTGAGTAAGTGACTGGTGCCGTACTCGAATTGCTTCCGGTCGTGCCGATGATCATATTATTGTCGTTGATATCAGCAGCGCGGCCTCCAGCAGGTGTTGTTAGATAAATCACATCAGTTTTATCATTAATCATTACATTTGGATCAATCAAAATTGCAGCCGAACCAGCCAGCCCGTAACGATATTTATACCCAACTGAATAGCCTCCAGTATTGATTCCGTTTAAAATAAATCTGTCAGCATAGACACCTTCTTGTGTTCCTCGAGAATAAGTTCCTGCTATGTCAAACACATTCCATTTTTTGCTATTCAATATGGCTGGATTGTAGGGTAGCGAGACAGGCTGAACTGGATTCTTGCCTATGTTATATCCTGCTACCGTACCCCACTGGTTAATACCTAAAGCACCATAGTCGTTCCAGCTACGATAACTATTGATATCCAGAGTAAATGCACCGGTGATGGTGCTGCCAGCAATCATTCCATTGTCATTCACCGCATTTGCACTTGTGCCGCCGATGAGCTCAAGACCATTACCAGAAGACCAGCGAAATGCAGTAGCTGGATATTGATTTGTATTACTGGAGCCAACTACGACAGCAACATTATTAATTGCTTTAGGCTCCACATTTGCACCAAGGTCAATTAATTCGTATGCGAGTGCTGATGAGCTTGCTGCTACTAGTAGCGCAGTGCTTATAAATATTGTTTTCATGATAGATTTCTAGCTTTTTATGTTAATAATTAGTAAATCAAAAAAGAGCTGTATTTTTCACAGTCCTTTTTAAAAGGTTAATTTTCAATTGTTTAATCAACATCAACCTTGCTTGCGTTACCAGCCAGACCAGGAATGTCGTTATAAAGTTTTTTGCTGTTACGTATATAGAATCATATAAACAAGCACGTTTGGGCAAGCAAAAAGGTTCCATTAAATAATTGGGGTCAGAGTAACATTAAACGTGCTATGGCTGATTAATGTTACTCTGACCCCAATTATTTGACCCCAATTATTTCTCTGACCCTAATGGCACTTACTTAAGCCGAAATGTTATTAATTCAGCAAATTCGTCATTGCGAGGAACGAAGCAATCTCTGGCAGGTAGGCACCAGATGCTAATAGATTGCCGCGCTACCGCTCGCAATG
>QNEM01000160.1 GCA_003645215.1 Gammaproteobacteria bacterium | reverse complement strand
TTCATCCCTGCTAGCCAGAAGTGCAACACCCTTAATCTCGGCAGGAGAATCAAATAACAGGAGAAATTTTACTGTTCCATCATCCTCAACCCTAGAGTAACGTTTTAACTTACGTATATCCCTGTCACCATTTCTATCTGTCATCACCATCGATTGTTCTTCATAAACAAAAGCAAATTGTTGATGCCTCTTGTGAACTTCCTGCATGATCTTCAGGCCTGAGGCTTCATCAAATATTTCATCTGGATGTTCCTGGGCACTCAGCGAAGATGAAATCAAGATCAATAGCAAAATGAAACTCTGCTCAGGTCTGTGCTTCATTTCACTAACTTGTCTCATGGTTTTTGGTTCATGATTATTTATTTTCTTCGGCGAGTATCGATTCTGCGATTTTCATGCTTAACTCACCGAATAATTGGCGCATTGAGGTAACCATCTGTTCGTAATTATCTTGTTCTATTGCTGCGCCAAGCAATTCCTCATTGTAAATGGCCAGTGGTTCCAGTGTGTCTGTAGCAGATATCTGCCACCGTGCTGCAAGCCTCACCATGTTATCTATGCCCGGTTCAAATTGTTCTATATAGAGCTGCACACGATAATCAGGCAACGATGAGGAACGATTTAATGGTGTCCCTATGTCCTGTGTTGACAATAATCTGGAAAGATTTCTGGACAGGGTACGCATTAAATTCTTGCGCAAATTTTCACCCCACTGATTTGATTCTGAAAATTTCAGCCTGTTTTCCCCGACACGTGTAGCTATATGAAATCTTTCAAGATACTGGGGAATATGAACATCTATTATTTCGATGGCCAAAGGTTTATCTAATGTAACGTTTAATGCATCATGCTCGACTGGATCTATCAGGTAATATTTTGTTGCTATTTTTGTACCACCACCGGAGCAAGCAGCCAGAAATATAACCAACATCAGGGTTGAAAAAACCAGTTTTAATATTGAATAATTACTAGTTAACATGAGGGGGCCTCTAAAAATAGTGATTTTCTCGTGAGTGCAAGAAGGCACCGCGCGGAAAACCGGAGTGTATGAGAAATACATGAGGATTTGAGCACGGAGCCGACGCAGCAATCGCGGGGAAAGTGCATTTTTAGTGGTCCCATAATTTACTATTCCTCAACTTGTGCATCCTTACCAAATATTAATGCCTGTGGATGTCTTTCGAGTGTATCTACCAGTGAACGGATGGAACGTGCCGTTTCCTCAAGTTCACCGGTCAACTTAATGATGTTGTATTGCAGTGGTGAATTTGGTTTTAACACACTATTCACCTGTATCAATGTCTCATCAAATGTTCCCATCGTTTCAGTAATTTTTTCCATCACTACATGGCCTGAATTAATAGTTTCCTGTAGGTTAGAGCCATCTATTTTCACCAATATCCCTCTGAATGCCTGAAGTGATGATTGCATATCATCAAGCGCTCCCTTTATTTCAGGACCATTAAACAATCTATTTGTACCTTCAAGCGTTTTTAGCAATTCCTGGCTCAGGGTATCAATATCAACTTTATTCAGCTTATTGAGAAAAATTTCTGCAGATTGTGCTATAGAACCGAAGTCTGTCGCCCTGATGGTTGGTAATTCAGGATAAGGTGTTTCTTCACCACTTAAATTTACGGGTGTATCAGGTCGCATACTGAAGCCGACAAATAACTTTCCTGTCAATAAACTCCCGATTTGCAAGCTGGCACGCAACCCTTTCTCCACTAACTTGTTAACTGTTTCGTATGAGGACACCGCTTCCTGATTGCCACGTACCTTGATTCTTTCTGGTTCAATTTCAATCAAAACCGGAATTCTGAAATCTGAATTTTCACTATCAAGTTCAAGACTAATATCCAGCACCGTTCCAACCCTGATGCCATTGAAATCAACGGGAGCACCAATACTTAAGCCTCGCACAGATCCCTCGAAGTACATCATGAATTTTATTACCTTGGTAAATACACGATCCTGAATACTGCTATAGTTATCGTAGAGTGTGAAAACAAGGTTCTCGACATCGCTATTCACCGGCTCCAGTGTTGCCTGTGTTTCAAAAGCAATTCCGCCAAGCACAATAGCTTGTAATGATTCAGTTCTGAGATTAAAACCATCAGCCCCCATAGAAATATCCATGCCACTGACATTCCAGAATCGAGTATTACCCTTGACTAAAGTATCAAAAGGTTCCTTGATAAATGCATGGATATAGATACTTTGACGGTCATTGCCAAGCTCATAGCCAAGCACTTCCCCCGCTAAAAGTCCCTTATAGTAAATTGGTGAACCCGTATCTATTGAACGAAGCTTTTGTGTGATCAAAACAATTCTTTTCCCGGCCTCATCCGCAGCGACCACCGGTTGTTTGTCCAGTCCTGTAAAATGAGACTGTGCTGCACCTTTGCCTGGATCAATCTCGATATAGGCACCTGAAATCAGGGTGCTCAGCCCGGTTGCGCCGCGGATACTTAATTGTGGTTTTACCACCCAGAATTTTGTATTGCGCCGAAAGAAAGATTCCGTTCCCTGATTAAATGAGGCCGTCACAAGTACATTAGAAAAATCATCACTAAACTGAATCTCTTCGACGATACCGATATCGACATTTTTATATTTGACCCTGGTTTTGCCTGCCTCAATCCCCTCAGCTGTTTTGAAACTGATAGTGATATCTGGTCCCTGCTCGGAGACTGTCTTGATGATTAACCAACCACCCACGATCAATGTAACCAGGGGGATCAACCAGACAACTGAAGGCCCTGATTGTTTACTTACTTTAGGTGTAGAGGCCTCCATTATATCTTTTGTCCCTTCATGACTGGCCATTGACCCCTGCTTGTGCATTGTCCCAAATCAGGCGCGAGTCAAAACTGTGCGCAGCAAATATTGTTAACACTACCGCAGCTGCAAAATATGATGCCCCTATCCCGGGCTCAATGGTAGACAAAGCATCCAGACTAACCAGTGACGACAACAAGCCTACAAGGAAAATATCAACCATAGACCAGGCGCCAATAACTTCTGTCACTCTGAATAAAAGTGTTCTGTCTCGCGGACGCCAATCGGATTTGTGTTGAACCGTTAACAGTAAAAAGCTCAGTACGATGATCTTGGTGACAGGAACGATAATACTTGCAACAAAAACAATCATTGCCAGCCCCCACATGCCATCTTCAATCAGATGTTGTACACCACTCAAAATAGTACTGGGTGCACCCTGGCCAAATCGTATCACTGTTAAAATCGGGTACAAATTTGCCGGGATCAGAAGTACTGTCGCCGCAAATAAAAGTGCCCAGGTATTCTCTATACTATTGGGTTTTCTGTAATGTAGAGGTGTTGTACAACGTATACAGTGCGAGTGATTCTCATCTTCACTGCTTAACCAACCACAGGTATGACAATTAACGATGTTGCTATCTGATGAAGCCGTCTTTGATTTCAAATCCTGTTTTGGATGGCCTGCGGCTGACCAGAGTATTTCAGGGTCAAAATTGGCTCTTGCTGCTGAATAAACTGCCAGTAACACTGCAAATGAAATCAAGGCAGGGCCGGTGATCACATTCGCCAGATCCTGCAATTTGACGATGGCAATCAGAACCCCAAGCATAAAAACGCCAACAAGACTCCAGGGGATAATGGCATGAACCATTCTGTATACCGGGCCCATGTATGGTGCTACAAATCCCAGGCGTATGGGAAGCAACAGATAAAGCATGCCTGTAATAACGAACAGGGGAAAGCCAAAGCTGGTAAAGAAGATGAGTAATCCCAGCTCTCCCATTCCTTGCTGGTACAGACTCCAGCCTCCAGACAAGAGGACATTATTAACGACTCTCCCACCAAGCTCCAGTGACAGGAAAGGAAAGGTATTGGCAATAATAAATAGAAAAAGTGCACTGAGATATAGTGCCAGACTGCGGTTTAATGAGTTTGGGATGTGTCTGTACAAAAGTGAACCACAACCATGGCAGGTCGCTTTCGAACCTGCAGGTATGCGCAGATAGCGATATAATTTACCGCATTCGTGACAAGCGATCAGTTCCCCCGTAACACCATCAGCCATGAGTTCAATCCTGGACTTTGTTCTATTATTATTTTTGGCAAATCCCCAATGCTTGATTTTGCGCTATACAAAAAAACAAGCCAAGTATTTTTATTGTGTTATCAGGTATTTATTCACACATCACGCACAAAAACCTGTCATTCCTGTGAATTTTATTTGAGCCTTTTCACCTGCTCCAGATACTGCGCCTCGTCCGGTAAGGTATTATTTCGCTGGGCCAGCCACAGAGATTCACCCAGACATTCCATCATACTGTGCTCCAGATCATGCGCGGAGGGATATTTGGGTAATAATTGTTGATATAGCGCTGTAATACCTGGGGGTCGATTTGCACCAATCTGCTCCAGAATAGCAATGTGCATGCCCATATGCAGAAACGGATTCGTCATACCCATTTCTGGCGTAAATTCCATTGTGGAAATTTCCTTCTCATCTTTCTCAAGGATCACATGATATTCAGGATGTTGCAGGATCACATCTAGCACCATTTGCTCAAGGGCTTCCAATGGCAACTTGTTTTTGTGTTTCCCCCACACCTCCAGAAAAAACGTTCTCCCGGAATCTCGATCCTGAATCAAAACAGTTTTCCTCTAACGGATAGTTTCAACACGTTTTTTGTTTAAACTCACACAGGTCATAGATGACACAACTGCCACACCTCGGTTTACGCGCAACACAGGTATATCGCCCATGCAAAATCAACCAATGGTGCGCATCCAGTTTATATTCATCGGGCACAAATTTTATTAATTTATCTTCAACCACACGGACATCTTTGCCAGGTGCGATTCCGGTTCGATTAGAAACCCTGAATATATGCGTATCTACAGCAATAGTCGGTTGCCCGAATGCCGTATTCAGGATCACATTGGCAGTTTTTCTTCCAACACCGGGCAATTTTTCCAGGGAAATCCGGTCTTCAGGCACCTGACTATCGTGTTCTTCGATCAATAATTCACAGGTCTTGATAATATTTTTGGCCTTGGTGTTATACAAACCTATTGTCCGTATGTA
>QNEM01000159.1 GCA_003645215.1 Gammaproteobacteria bacterium | reverse complement strand
TTATTCCAACCCTGATTGAAGCAGGCAAGGACAGTTGTGAACGTGTCTGGTCATTTCCTATGGATGAAGATTTTGATAAGGCAATTGAAAGTGATATCGCTGATGTTAAACAATGTTCCCTGGAAGCGGGGATGGACCATATCCTCGCATCAAGATTTCTTCAGCGCTTCGTTAAAAATGACACACCATGGATACATATAGATTTATCCAGTAGTAATCGTAAAGGTGGTCTCGCACATATACCTACAGATACCACGGGCTTTGGTATTCGTTTCACACTCAATTTTTTACTAGATAAAAAAATGATGTGATTAATTTTTCAAATTAAGGAAGTTCCGAATAAGCTGCAGAATTCGTTTAATCGTCATTCTGGCGTAGGCCAGAATCCAGTCAAAACAATTGTTTACTGGATGCTGGTATTCACCAGCATGACGATAAAGATACTTAATCAGAGTTTCCCTGAAACAATAAGGAAATAAAATGTCTGGTGGAATGATTAAAAACTTCAGAATCATGATTCTACTTTATGTGTTGTTCATGGTTGCGGTATCCGCCTGGTGGACCAAGGCGAGAAGCACAGACTGGAATGCCCCCCTGGTGGTTGCAATCTATCCAATCAACGGTGATGGTAGAGAAGCGACTACTAAATATATTGATAAGCTTGATAAGGATACCTTCACAAGCATTGAAGAATTTTTTAATCGTGAAGCAGGACGCTATCAGCTCACTATAAAAAAACCTGTTGATATTGATCTGGCGAAACAGATTAATGAGCAGCCTCCAAAACCACCAGGAAACCATGCGTCAGTCCTGTCAATCATGGCCTGGAGTCTAAAGATGCGTTATTGGTCGTGGAGTATGGACAATTACGACCATCCAAAAGATATTCAGGTGTTTGTTATCTATTTTGATCCAAAGGAAAATCAACGGCTCGCACATTCACTTGGTCTGCAAAAAGGAATGATTGGTGTGGTTAATGCTTTTGCAGACAGGAAAATGGCTAAACAAAACAATATCGTAATTGCCCATGAAATTCTTCATACCGTAGGTGCATCGGATAAATACGATCTCCGAACAAACCAGCCTTTATTCCCCATTGGTTTTGCAGAACCGGACAAGGATCCTTCATTACCCCAGAATAAAGCAGAAATTATGGCTGGGCGTATTCCAGTGGATGTAGACAAGGCTGAACCACCGAAAAGTTTAAAGAAAGTACTGTTGGGTGAAGCAACAGCAATAGAAATACGATGGCTTGGCCTTGGCAACAAATAAAGCATGAAAAATTTAATCGATTTAATCTGGTTGCATATTTTGTTCATATGTTCTGCTCACGTCCTCGCCAGTGAGGCAGACGTGATTGATGCAGAAGTTATTCGAGGAGATGATGGCAGTTTTACCTTTAACGTGACTGTGCAACATGCGGACGAAGACTGGAATCATTACGCTGATCACTGGTTGATACTGGACAAGGACGAACAGGTGATCGCCGGACGAAAATTGATGCATCCGCATGTCAGGGAACAACCATTCACTCGCAGTCTTTCCTACATACAAATACCTGATGAAATTACCGAAGTGACTATTCGTGCGCACTGTTCGGTGGATAATTATACTGGTGAAAATATGGTGGTTAAAATCAAGTGATTAGCCAGGGGACACCTGTTTCGTTGATTTGCAGCATTATATTTCAAAAATTATATGAAGATTAAATAAAGGTACAGATATGGATTATAAAATACTAATTACAGTGTTTGCCGCAGTTTTTATTGCTGAGTTAGGTGATAAAACACAGTTCGCCACGTTGTTGTTTGCTTCTGATAAAGATGTAAGTAAGTTTACAGTGTTTATTGGAGCATCTCTGGCATTAATTCTTGCTTCAGGAATTGCAGTGATGGCTGGGGGTGTGGTTTCTCAATATGTTAGCGAGAAATTCTTACATTACATGGCTGGAATTGGCTTTGTTGGGATTGGTATCTGGACATTAATAACCGCATGACCATGGTAGACATAACAAAATATTATCGCCATGTAGAGAGCAAACCCAGACCCCTTGGCTCGAATCTTATTCGGTTAAGGATACTTCACCTTGCATCAACGTATTGTGAGACTATGCTGATTTTATTATCCAGGTAAATGAGAAAACGAAAATATTATTATGAATAACAACGATATCTTACGCCGAATCCGTTATGTCTTTGATTTTGGTGATTCGAAAATGATTGCCATCTTTGGCAAGGCCGATCATGAAGTTACGCGTGGGCAGGTCAGTGACTGGCTGAAAAAAGATGATGATCCTGCGTACCAGGAATGCAGTGATACTGAATTAGCGAGCTTTCTGAATGGCTTGATTAATGATAAACGTGGTAAAAAAGAAGGGGCGCAACCCAAGCCAGAAGCACGATTAAACAACAACATCATTTTTATGAAGTTAAAGATTGCATTAAACCTCAAGGCAGAAGATGTATTGGAGCTTCTGGAACTGGCTGAATTTCGACTCAGCAAACACGAATTAAGTGCCTTCTTTCGCAAGCCCGGTCACAAACACTACCGGGAATGCAAAGATCAGATCTTGCGAAATTTCCTGCAGGGGATGCAGCTAAAATATCGAGGTAATTCTTAATCGCCCGAAATTAATCAGCCGGTGTTTTACAGGTGCTAACGCCAAGAAGTGTGTACGCCGGACACCAGCCAATACTTCCTGTTACTAATGGCACCAGGCCAATAGCTCCCCACCAACTCTGAAAATAGACACCAGCACCTACAATAGCAAGGCCCGCAATTACTCTGGCGATTCTATCTGTTTTTCCTTCATTACATTTCATTTTATTTTCCTTTTGATTTAATGTTCGTTCTGTCTGTACGTCTGAATTGTGTGGATATGATACTCGATGAGTGTCTGAAGCAACTATGATATATATCAAAATCTCTTATCAATATGTTTATATTGATAAAATAAAATATATGCCCCCCATGCAAAAGCAATAAACATGAGGAATGTCCCAAAATTATATGCAAGGTTTGCATAGCCATTACATTTTTCCAGGCGATCCAGTTCCACCAGGATATTATTCCAGTCATGATTCCCCGGCGCATCAGCCCCGGTGTGTCCACCAAGTAAAACGAGTTGCTGAACCAATGCATCGTCTATATATGGTGCAATGTCCATAAAACTATGTGCCAGCCACCAAAGCCCCACTGTTGCAGCAAAAGTATTCTGTTTATACAGAAAATGACCCAGGACTACGGTTGGCATGATCAATTGTCCCAGGGTGCCTCCCAGTATGGTCATGAAAAAACCAAAGGGCATAAAAATAACGTGCCCGGCCTCATGAAAAACCAGGTGAATTCTATGCATAAACGAGTTGGCCAGGGGAAAGGGGTTCTCGTGAAAATCCAGCGTAATAAAATTCCATCCAATATACACCATTAATACGAAGGCAATAACACGACCATAATAGTAGAAAGGATTGATATTGGGTTCGATATATAAAACCGAATTAACAAACAGATCGAATATGCTGCTGCATTTCTCTGGATCAGTGTTGTCTGTATGTCTGGTGTTCGAGTCTGATGATGAGAATTTTTGTTTCATCCATTTGGAAAAAATAATACCGCATGCAGGACAGGTTCCCGGATCTGCTGTGTCTGTCTCTCTTCTTTCGTAGGAACATTTAGGGCAGGTGGTATACACAATGAATCCTCAGCCCCGGGCAATACCGCAATTCCAGCAATCGGTAAACTGACCTTCTATCTTCTCTCCACATTTGCATATCCATGAAGTGCGATATTCAGTTGATACTTTCAATAGATCTTTGACAATAGTCTTTGCGTGATCATAATCTTTATCTGCCATGACCCAAACCTCGGGCCAGCACTCAATGGGTGGTATTTGACCTACGCCACCGGACAGATTCATATTTTTTATCATGCAATCTATGCCTTCCTCTTCAAGGATGTCCTTGATGCGTTCTGTCATCAGGCCATGTTCGGCAGCATAGACTCTTTTCATTTTTAATCTCTTAGATGTCATTCCCGCGAAGGCGGGAATGACCACCATGGAGGGTGGAAATGCAATAGGATTGTCTGGAACAATCCTTGCCCAGTAAATTGACTAGACTCCCGCATTCGCGGGAGTGACGATTAATACCCGGTAGCATCCTACTGGGTTGTTTATTCATAAGCTGATTAAAGGCTTTTCAATTCTTCCAGTGTTTCAGTGGCTGCCTTAATCACAAACAAGGTATCAACACCTACCGTAATCAGGGTAAAACCATTATCCATCGCCGGTTTTACAGCACTCGCATTAACACCAAAATATCCCAGCTTGATATTTGCTGATTTGCAAACATCGGCTACCCGATTAATGGCTTCCTGAACTTCCGGATGATTAACTTCACCAATCCTGCCAAGACTGGCAGACAGGTCATAAGGGCCGATAAGGATGGCATCGAGTCCGGGTATTTTCACAATATCTTCAATGTTGTCTATCGCTGCACGACTCTCAGCCTGCAAAATCACTGCGGTTTCATCATTGGCATTTTTGATTGTGTCTTCAAAACCTAAACCATAGGTATGTGCACGGCCGATACCGACACCGCGGTTACCTACAGGGGAATATTTACATTGATTGATGATCTGCTCGGCCTGTTCTGCAGTATGCACCTGCGGAACGATAATACCGGCAGCACCAATATCCAGGGCCTTCTTTATCCAGACGTCATCACCGGCAGGGATACGGATCACACTAGGTGTGTCTCCGGCAGCCTGTAACATTGCCTGGGTTTGTTGCGGATTAAACGCGCCGTGTTCGGCATCAATAAATAACCAGTCATAGTCTGTATGAGAAATAATCTCTGCTATCTCCGGTGAATTTAAACTGATTAAAGTTCCGATGAGCAAATCACCGTTGCGTAGTCGTTCTGTAAATGCCTTGTTATTTTTCATTGCCATGCCCCATCATCAACAGCAGTGTTTATAGTTATTGCACATAATAACATTATCTATTTAGATAGAATTTTTTACAGTATGCAGATGTTGAAGAAACTCAGGGAAAAAGCACACACGCTCAAGTCCAGTATTTTCCTGCTTTATGGCAGCCTGGATGATCCGCGT
>QNEM01000158.1 GCA_003645215.1 Gammaproteobacteria bacterium | reverse complement strand
TAATTTCGGATGCATTGTCGATTAAATAGGAAGGTACACCGACTTTTTCCGAGATTTCCATCAGACGTGTTGAGTTGGAACTGTTGGGTGAACCGACCACCAGAATCAAGTCACACTGTGCACTCAGGTTTTTGACTGCGTCCTGCCTATTCTGAGTTGCATAACAGATATCTTCTTTCTTAGGCCCGGAAATATTTGGAAAACGTTCACGTAAGGCATCTATCACTTCAGCAGTATCGTCCATGGATAAGGTTGTCTGTGTAACAAATGCCAGAAAATCAGGGTTCTTGACCTCCAAACTCCAAACATCCTCTACTGATTCGACCAGATACATTCCACCTTCATTATCCTTAGGTTGATATTGTCCCAATGTGCCTTCTACTTCCGGATGGCCTTCATGACCAATCAGGATACATTCCCTGCCCTCTTCCTGATATTGCCCTACTTCCATATGTACTTTTGTCACTAATGGGCAAATCGCATCATAAACCCGCAACTTTCTGCGTGCTGCCTCTTCACGAACCAGTTTAGCGACACCATGTGCACTGAAAATCACGGTAGTGTCATCCGGGACTTCATCTAACTCTTCAACAAAAACCGCACCCTTAATGCGCAGTCTTTCCACAACATATTTGTTATGCACAACTTCATGTCGAACATAAATAGGCGCACCAAATAACTCCAATGCCCTTTCGACAATCTCTATCGCACGGTCTACGCCAGCACAAAAACCTCGTGGATTAGCCATCACTATTTTCATTACTATATACCTGATATTAAATTCAATAAATTATTCGAAGATTGTCTATAAAGCCCTATGCATTCTTATCACTGAACCAGGTTGCATCAATGATTAGCATTGTAGCACCAATGGTTATAGCAGAATCGGCAACATTAAATGCTGGCCATGGGTTAAATATTCTCCAGGGCAAAAAACTCAGAGAGACATCAATAAAATCAACGACATACCCCAGGGTGACGCGATCCCAGAGATTACCCAGCGCACCACCGAGTATCAATGCCAGTGCACAGGCCATCCATCTTTGATTGGCCTTTAAACCATAAAGCCATATGACGATGAATGTGCTAACTGCGAGTGTCAGGCATATAAAAAACCATCGTTGCCAACCGCCAGCATCACCCAGAAAGCTAAACGCCGCCCCTGTATTATGCATCAGTGTCAGGTTAAATCCTGTAAAGACAGCGACAGGGTCGTGCATCTGTAAATGCTGGCTCGCCAGATTTTTTGTCCAGAGATCAAAAATAATAATGAGAGCTGTCAACCACAGCCACTTCAAACCTTCTAATCTGATTGGAAAATTAGCCATAGTAAAAAGTCATTCTAGGCGTAACGCCTGGTCTCACCTTCGCCATCGACATTCTCAACGCAACGACCACATAATTCCGGATGCGTATCGTGACTACCGACATCTTCACGATGATGCCAACAACGCACACATTTTTCATTTAATGATGGAGAGACATGCATCTTAATTCCCTCAATCTCTGTCTTGACTACATCTGCGTCACCATCTGATTCTGCAAGCAAGGTGACAGACGAGGTGATAAAGACGAAGCGTAATTCATCTTCTATTTGCTTTAATAGTGATAATTGTTTTTCATCACAAAAGAGATTCACTTCGGCGTCCAGTGCAGAACCAATATCTCCTGCAACGCGCAACTTTTCCAGTTCCTTACTAACTTCATCTCTGACATTGATCACCTGTTGCCAATAATCGCAACGTTCCTGTGAAGCTTTATTTGCAGGAAAATTTTCATACCAGCTCTCAAGAAAAACAGAGTCACCTCTTTTGCCGGGAATATGCTGCCATAGTTCTTCAGCAGTAAAACTGAGCACCGGTGCTATCCAGCGAACAAAGGCTTCAGTGATATGGTACATGGCAGTTTGTGCAGAACGACGTCCCAGACTATCTGCCTGCATGGTGTACATTCGATCTTTTGTAATATCCAGGTAGAAACCGCTCATCTCTACCCCGCAAAACTGTTGTAACTTCTGAAAGATTTGGTGGAACTCATAGTTGTTGTATGCCGACTGAATGTCTTCCTGTAGCAGTATTGCCTGATCAACTGCCCATTTATCCAGCTCGAGCATTTCGTCATAGGCAACACAATCAGTCTCGGGATTAAAACCATCTAGGTTGGATATTAAATAACGTGCAGTATTCCTGATCTTGCGATAGGCGTCTGCCATGCGTTTTAGGATCTCATCAGAGACATGCATTTCATTACGGTAATCCGTTGCTGCCACCCATAAACGCAGAATATCAGCGCCTAATGAATTCATGATTTTCTGCGGGGCCACAACATTGCCTTTGGATTTGGACATCTTCTTGCCCTGTGCATCTACCGTGAAACCATGGGTCAGCACACTTTTATAGGGCGCAACCCCGTTCATAGCAATCGAAGTCAATAAAGAAGACTGAAACCAGCCCCGGTGTTGATCCGATCCTTCAAGATATAAATCTGCCGGGAAAGTTAATCGTTCATCCCCCTCCAGCATGAAGGCATGACTGACGCCAGAATCAAACCAGACATCTAAAGTGTCGCTTATTTTTTCATAATCATCGGCTTCATCACCCAACAATTCATTACTATCGAGTTCAAACCAGGCATCAATACCACCCTGCTCAACACGTAATGCAACTTCTTCAATCAGGCGTTGTGATTCTGGATGTAACTCACCTGATTGTTTATGCACAAATACTGCAATCGGCGTGCCCCAGGTTCGCTGTCGAGAGATACACCAGTCAGGTCGATCACGCACCATGCCATCGATTCGCTGTTGACCCCAGTCAGGCATCCATTCAACATTTTCAATTTCCTGCAAGGCTTTCTTGCGCAGTCCATTATCATCCATACTGATAAACCACTGTGGTGTTGCCCGAAAAATAATCGGTGTCTTGTGACGCCAGCAATGCGGGTAACTGTGTTGCATCTGTTCATGATGCAATAACTTTTGCTTTTCGATTAAGACTTCTATGACATGGGCATTGGCCTTGAAGACATGTTCGCCGGCAAAGATTTCAGTCTCAGGTAGAAAGCAACCATTACTGCCAACAGGATTGTCTACTGGCAAATCATATTGCATGCCGACAACATAATCGTCCTGACCGTGACCCGGCGCTGTATGTACTGCACCAGTCCCCGCTTCCAGGGTGACATGATTACCGAGAATAATTGGCACTTCCCGATCATAAAATGGATGTTTGAGTTTTAGTCCTTCCAGTGCAGCACCATCTAATGTCGTAAGTATTTGATAATCTTCAATTCCAGATCGCTGCATTACAGATTCGTGTAGTTCTTTCGCCAACAATAATCGTTGCGGGCCATTTTCAGTCTGGCATTGAACCAGTACATATTCTAAATCCGGATGCACACTGACTGCGTGATTAGCTGGCAGGGTCCACGGCGTGGTGGTCCAGATGACAATAGAGATTTCGCCCTGGCCTTTGTCATGAATTGCATTCTGATCGACTAAAGAAAACTGGACATCAATTGCAGGAGAAGATTTATCTTCATACTCAACTTCGGCCTCTGCCAAAGCAGAAGCACAATCAATACACCAATGCACAGGTTTGGAACCTTTATGCAAATGACCCGCATCAATAATCTTTCCCAGGGCACGAATGATATTGGCCTCGGTTTTAAAATCCATAGTCAGGTAAGGTTTCTGCCAATCACCCAGTACACCCAGGCGTTGAAAATCAACACGCTGTTTTTCAACCTGTTTGGCAGCATAATCACGACAGGTATTACGAAATGTATGTGCATCAACCTTGTGACCGGCCTTGCCGATTTTTTTCTCCACCATCAACTCAATAGGTAGACCATGACAATCCCAACCCGGGATGTAAGGTGCATCGTAGTCACTCAAGCTACGTGCTTTGACAATAATGTCTTTTAATATTTTATTGACTGCATGACCAATATGAATATCGCCATTGGCATAAGGAGGGCCGTCATGAAGAATAAAAGTATTCTTACCCGACTGACGAGCTCTGATCTGCCCATAGAGATCCATTTCCTGCCATTTCTTTAGCATCTCAGGCTCGCGATTTGCCAGGTTTCCACGCATGGGGAAATCTGTCTTCGGTAGATTCAATGTATCCTTGTATTTGGACTTGCCTTCAGACATCTATTTTTTAGCCATTCTTATTTGGTTTATTTGTTCTTGTGCCATAAATATCGGCCGCAATATGGGCCGCAATATGAGCCGTAATATGAGATTGGGAAGTATAGGGATGTACGATTATTATTCAATCTATACCGATGCTGTTTTATCAGCGTCAGCGCTATTTTCGGCAAAATATTGCCGTGCATTTTCAATATCTGATTCGATGGCTTTTTTCAGCGCATCAATATCCGAAAATTTTGACTCTGGTCTTAGTTTCTGCAGAAATTCGACTCGGATGTGTTTTCCATAGAGGATTTCATCAAAGTCCAGAATGTGCGTCTCAAGTCGCATGCCTTCACCATCAAACATGGGACGTGTACCAATACTGGTAACAGCAGGATGAGCTTTATCATCGATCCCATGCACGCAAGTGACATAGACTCCTGTTACCGGACTATGCAAGCGGTGTAATTCCATGTTTGCCGTTGCAAACCCCAGCTGCCTGCCTCGTTTATCACCGTGTACCACTCGACCACTAATTGCATAGCCTCTTCCCAATAACTGGCTTGCCAGTTGCAGATCATCATTTGCCAATGCCTGCCTGATTCTTGTACTGCTAATCCGCTCTCCCTCAAATGAACAGGTATCTGTATGGTCAAGTTCGTAACCAAATTCATCCGCCATCTTCTCCAGTGTTGTATAGTCACCTTGTCGATCCTTGCCAAAGCGAAAATCATCACCCACCACGAGATGACGAATATCCAGACCTTCGATTAAAAGCAGCTCAACAAATTCCCTGGCCGAGAGATTGGCCAACTCCTGGTTAAACTTGATACAAACCAGGCGGTCGATGCCCAACCGATTTAACTGTTCAACCTTTTCCCTCAGACGAGTTAATCTTACGGGGGCATGTTCCGGGGAAAAATATTCCTGCGGTTGTGGCTCGAAGATAATAACCACCGTTGGCAGATCATGTGTGCTTGCGATTTCTTTAAGTTGTGAAAT
>QNEM01000157.1 GCA_003645215.1 Gammaproteobacteria bacterium | reverse complement strand
TCAAACCAAACGTCATAGTTTTATTACTTCTCTACTGGGCATCAAGCATGTCATCGTTGCCATTAATAAAATGGACATGGTGGATTTCAGCAAAGAGGTGTTTGATAACATCAAACAGGATTACATCGACTTCGCCAAAGACCTGGATCAGGGTGATGTACAGTTTATTCCTTTGTCCGCATTAAATGGCGACAACGTCGTTAACATCAGTGACAAAACTCCCTGGTACGATGGGGATACATTGATGCATATTCTGGAACACGTAGAGATTGCTGCGGATCGTAATTACGAAGATATGCGTTTCCCCGTGCAATACGTCAACCGACCTAATCTTAACTTCCGTGGCTTCTGCGGCACATTGGCATCTGGCATCGTACATAAAGGCGATGATGTCACTGCTCTACCTTCCGGCAAAACCAGCAAAATCAAATCTATTGTTACTTATGATGAAGAACTGGAACAGGCCTTCACACCGATGGCGATCACACTGACGCTGGAAGATGAAATCGATATCAGTCGTGGAGATATGCTGGTACATAGCGATAATTTACCTTCAGTGGGTAATAAATTTGAAGCCACTATTATCTGGATGACAGAACAAGCCATGCTGCCTGGTACACAATATGATTTCAAACACGCAAACAAAAACATCACAGGCCATATCTCGGCGCTGAACCACAGGATTAATGTCAACACCCTGGAGGAAGAGTTATCTCCATCCTTACAATTGAATGAGATTGGACAGTGTGAAATTACCCTGGATCAAGCCATCTGTTTTGATAGCTATAAGATAAACCAGGGAACAGGTGCATTCATTATTATCGACCGCCTGACTAATGTCACCATTGGCGCGGGCATGATTACCAACACCCAAATCAAAAAGACAAAAATTTCAGAGGATCATCACCACGACTCTGTAGGACATGTCACCAGGGAAGAACGAGCTGCACGCTATGGACAGAAACCAGTCACCGTGCTGTTTGTTGGATTATCCGGTGCAGGAAAAACCACGCTGGCGCATGCCCTGGAACGTCGACTCTTTGATATGGGACGTGTCAGTACTGTACTCGATGGCAAGGCCATGCGCCTCGGCATCAGCAAAGATTTGCCACGTGATAAAGAGGGTCGTGTTGAGAACCTACGCCGCAGTGTTCATATCGCAAAACATCTTAACGATTCAGGTTTGATATGTTGTGGTGCGTTTGTTGCACCCGATCAGGAATCACGTGATCATGCTATGGAAATAATCGGCAAGGATAATTGTTTTATTGTTTATCTAAACCCTCCGCTGGAAGTCTGTAAACAACGTGACCCAAGTGGGCTTTATGCTGCAGAAGCAAACGTAAAGACAGATACTTTACCGGGAGTTTCGTTTCCATATGAAGCACCGGAGGAAGCTGAGCTGGTTTTGACTACAGATCAAGACTCTATTGAAGAGTGCATAGAGAAGGTGGTTAAGATGTTAAACGAGAAGGAAGTTATTTAGCTCGTCCATCATATCCCCAATTAATAACTTAAGGGTCCCTCACAACCTCATGATTTTTTAAGGTCGCGCAAAGAAGACTTCCTGTTATATCTTCAAGACTACATTGTATTGACCTGCCCCCCTTAAAACAGCGCCATAAGAGGAGTCGGTTTGTTGTCTTGGCTAAATTGCTTTGCTGGATAACTGTTTAGCAATGTATTCAGCTTGTCGAATTGCAAGGCTTACGATAGTAAGGGTTGGGTTTTCCGCCGCACTGGTCGTGAACTGACTACCATCTGATATGAACAGATTTTTAATATCATGGGTCTGCCCATACTTGTTGCACACACCGTCTTTGGCATATTTACTCATACGACAGGTACCAAGGTTATGCGTGGAGGGATAAGGTGGAACGCGATAGGTCTTGTTTGCCCCAACCGCATCGTATACTGCAGAACCTTGTTGATAGGCATGTTCACGCATGGCGATGTCGTTCGGATGATCATCAAAGTGCACATCAGGTACGGGCATACCATGCTGATCCTTCTGCTCAGAATGTAGCGTTACTGCGTTGGATTCTTGTGGTAGATCTTCACCCACCAGCCACATACCAGCCATATTTCGATAATTGTCCATTGCCTCAGTGAATTTACTCCCCCAGGCTCCCGGATCAAGAAATGCAGCCATAAAGGGCAATCCGAGCGACACAGTTTCCATTTCATATCCGCCTGCAAAACCACGTTTGGTATCATGAACAGATTCATCACTAATTATGCCTGCCATGGTAGTACCACGCCACATGCTTACTGGTTTATCGAATGTTGCATACACCGAACCTGTCATATGGCGCATATAGTTTTGTCCGACCTGGCCGGATGAATTAGCCATACCATCAGCATACATGCTACTGGCAGAATTCAGGAGTAAGCGAGGTGTCTCAATAGAGTTGCCTGCAACACACACAGCACGCGCTTTTTGCAAATGTTGTTCGCCATTTGCATCAGCATAGAGTACGCCATTAACCTTGCCCGATTTGTCATGCTGAATCTGTAGTACATATGATTCAGGACGTAAATCAAGTTTACCTGTTGCTTCTGCCTCTGGAATTTCGGTATACAGCGTTGACCACTTGGCACCTGTTTTACAACCCTGAAAACAAAAACCCAATTGCAGACAGGAGGCACGACCGTCGCGTGGTCGACTGTTTATCGCCATACGCCCAGTGTGGCAATGCTTGTAACCAAGTTTAGTTGCGCCTGCGTACATGACCTTGAAGTTATTATTACCCGGCAGACCCGGGATATCATTTGTGCGGGTAACGCCCATCTTGTCTTCTGCTCGGGCATAGTAAGGCTCAAGATCTTTCAGGCTAATAGGCCAGTCGAGCAGATTGGCACCATCAATATCGCCATATTCAGTTTTTGTATGAAATTCATGTTCCTGCAAGCGCAAACTTGCGCCGGCCCAATGTACGGTAGAGCCACCCACTGTTTTACATATCCATGCAGGGAGCCCGGAAAAATCTTTTGCCACCCGCCAACTGCCTGAGGTAGTACGTGGCTCTAACCAGGCCAATTGGCCAAAAGATTCCCATTCATTATTGACAAAGGACTTGGTTGATTGTCGTTTCCCCGCTTCTAATAGAACAACGCCCACACCTTGCTGACAGAGTTCGTTGGCCAGCGTACCGCCGCCAGCACCGGAACCAATAATCACAACCACGTCATTATCATTCATTTTATAATTCGCCATTGCTAATCTCCCTTATGCTTTTAACGGACTAGCTGCGTCCGGTGGTTCTGGTAACCAATCGAGATCCTGGAAACCGCGATTTATATATCCGCCTTTTGACCATGCTGGACCTTCATAGCCGAAGTGCGCCCAGGCCATGTCATTATTATAGAGAGACACTATAGAGGTGCTGCGAATCTTCTCAAAAAAATCACTACCAGCCATGGCTTCTACCAGGCTAAACTGTTTATTGGTATCCAGTACCATCCAGTCACCACCGGCACTATTGTTTAGTTCGGTAATTCCATTTTGTAGTAGCTTATATACACTTTCATCCGCACTGGCGGCAGCATCCAGATCTTTTACCACTAATGCATAGACCGCATCGTCGAGTGTTTTATGTGGAAAGATATGGCGGGTTACATGAAGTATCATTTTCCCGGTATTTTCATCAAGCTTACTCAATTCCAGTGCCCAGGTATTACTTGGTGCGAGCATACTGATAGCAACAGAACTTGTTGCCAGTGTCCCTATAATTACAGCACCACCACTCGACTTGATAAAGTCACGGCGTGTCAGTTTATTTTCTAACATGGACTATTACCTCCCTCTGTTTAGAACGTTATTCTGCTGTTTTATCTGGCAGCTATTTTGTTTTGTAAATTGTGCCGGTAAATTAAGTGTAGTTCCCATGACGTTGCAGTACTTCAATCTGGTAGTCATCAGGATCAGTGATAAAGAAAAATTTAGCCAATAATTCATCACCAGGGCTAAACTCAACAATATCACGTGGTTCGAAACCCAAGTCTTTGATACGTGCGTGTTCAGCCTCAAGATTATCTACGCATAGAGCGATATGTCCGTAGCCACTGCCATGAGTATAGGGGTCTTCTTGATCTTTATTCAGGGTCAGTTCGAGTTCAAAATCGTTTTCATCATTACCAAGGTAGGCCAGTGCGAAGTCATCGAAATCAAGATACCGCTTTTTCTGTAAGTTAAACACTTTCTCGTAAAAATTAATCGATCGCTCAAGATCAATTACACGTATCATAGTGTGAATCATTTTGGCCATATAGATTCCCCATTCGTAACTATAATCTGATATAGATATCCACGAGTTTGGCGTTTTATAGATGCAAAGATGGGCGATTGAATCCCAAACTGCAATATATTCTATAACAAATTCGCGGATTACAAATGCATGATGAATCAAAAGAGATGAACAAACAAGAGCATATTCTTTTGACTTGTTTTCGCTGGTCCTATACATCCTGCACTCGTGGCATTAGTGCATCCATGCACGTCCTCTTTTACGGTGTGATCACCACAGCAGAAAGGTGCAGACACCTTTTGAGCCGTTTAACCTAAAGATAGATACTTTATTTCCATATGAAGCACCGGAGGATGCTGAGCTGGTTTTGAACCAGTATCCAGTCGACAACCGTCATTCCCGCGCATGCGGGAATCCAGTACTTTTTTATTATTTGTTTCGTCTTTATGACGAGTACCTTCTTTTTGCATGCCCAAAAAGAAGGTACGAAGAAAAAGGGCACCTGAATGCCTTGACCCCACACAAGACTTGGGGCTTCCCGAACTGCTCACCATCGCCAACGCGCCGTTCAAATTCGCATCCATGCTCAATTGAACTAAAAATCACATCCCTGTGATTTTTGCACTACCGATGGCAACCAGCCCGGCAAGGCAAAACGGGAGACAAAAACTACAGAACATTTACGGCAATAGAATTAACGCAGGGATCAATTCCTCCTACATTATGCCGAGCAGGTTTATGATTTTAAGGTTATTTGAACAGGACGTTCAAATAAGCGGAACCAAGACACGACTGCATGGATGCAGGAGGTAGAACGAATCAGGACGAATATAGGACATATTCGGTTGAAAACGTCAGGAACAAGTTTTCCAGACAGAGTCGAGGAAGTCTTGTATCCGCGACCTTAAGAAATCATATAGCTG
>QNEM01000156.1 GCA_003645215.1 Gammaproteobacteria bacterium | reverse complement strand
GTAATGATTTCTGCATTGGTAGGGAAATCCGGACCTTTAACATGTTCAAATAGTTCTTCTACAGTTGCTTTTGGTGAGCCCAGTAAGCGAATACAGGCACTTGTTATTTCGATAAGATTATGTGGCGGGATATCTGTCGCCATACCCACGGCAATCCCGGTGGTACCGTTTAACAAAATATTTGGCAATCTGGCTGGTAATAATTCCGGTTCCTGTAGCGTGCTATCAAAATTAGGCAACCATGCAACCGTGCCCTGCCCCAATTCACTCAGCAGTACTTCAGCATAGGCAGTCAATTTCGATTCCGTGTAACGCATGGCTGCAAATGATTTGGGATCATCCATCGAACCCCAGTTGCCCTGACCATCGATCAGGGGATAACGATAGGTAAATGGTTGTGCCATCAGTACCATGGCCTCGTAGCATGCGGAATCACCATGCGGATGAAATTTACCGATGACATCACCCACAGTACGGGCAGATTTTTTATATTTTGAAACAGACTTGAGGCCAAGTTCTGACATGGCATAGATGATGCGCCGCTGAACCGGCTTCAGGCCATCACCGATATGTGGCAATGCCCTGTCCAGAATGACGTACATGGAATAATCAAGATATGCCTGCTCGGTAAAATCCTGCAGTGGTCGTTGTTCGTTCTGTTGAAAATCGAAATTACTATTTTCGGCCAATTTATTTTCCTCTATAAAAAATCATAGCAATACCATCAATTATGGCATTGTATTCCACTTTTCCATGCCTGTGATGTAAATGTCAATCTTGTCACCTGCTTGTGATTCGGTTAGTTTAACTGTCAACTCAAACAGGAGTATTTTGTGGAAAATTTTACACCAGTTCCGGCATTTGCAGGCGGTCTTTTAATAGGATTGAGTGCAGTTATCATGTTGCTTTTTAATGGTCGTATTACCGGCATCAGCGGCATCATGGATGGCATTGTTATCAATAGTAAACATGGTGATCGAGTATGGCGTATTTGTTTTTTGCTCGGCCTGGTGCTTGGAGGGTTTCTATTCAAGCTGATTATGCCAGATTCATTTATCCCAAGAGACGGATTTTCACTTGTACTCCTAATCACTGGTGGTTTCATTGTTGGTATAGGTACACGCATGGGTAGTGGTTGTACCAGTGGCCATGGCATTTGTGGTATCGCAAGGTTTTCCAGGCGTTCTATCCTGGCTACAGTGACTTTCATGTTAACCGGGGCAATTACGGTCTATCTCATTCGTCACATGGCATTTTAAGAATATGAATAGAATAATAATATCTTCAATATCCGGGATTCTTTTTGGTGTCGGTCTCGGGGTATCAGAGATGATAAACCCCAACAAGGTCCTGGCCTTTCTTGATGTCACAGGTGACTGGGATCCCAGCCTGGCATTTGTTATGGCAGGGGCCTTACTTATAACAACAATCATTTTTCGGCTGATCCTGAAACGGGACAGACCGATATTTGATCACCATTTCAAACTCCCCACAAAACAGGAGCTCGATCCTCATCTTATCGGAGGTGCTGCCTTGTTTGGCATCGGTTGGGGAATGACCGGTTATTGCCCGGGACCTGCCATTGCAGCTATAGGCATGGGACTACAGGAACCAGTCATTATGGTCCTGGCCATCATCGCAGGCTTCCATGCCCATAAATTTATATTTGATAAGTGATAATTAAAATTTCCAGGAATACCCGACTTCAAGGGCATTCTGGTACATTTCAATTGATGCGGGAATACCAAAGGCAGAGACATCGACATCCTGCTTTTCCTCAAATGCATGCATGTATGCAATATTCCACTCGCCATTCTCATGGGGTGCATAGGTCAAGCCGAATGTCAGGTGATGTTTATTTACTGCAGGGGCAATGATGTTAAACAAGATTTGATCATCAGGTATGGGACTGTCGTTATAGCTATAACCCGCCCTCAAGATCAATTTATCGTTGTATTGATATACAGTCGCAAAACGATAAACATCGATGTCCTCCCAACCAAAACCCAGGCCATTGTCAGTACCGAGCAAACCAGTACCTGCAGGTATTGCAGGGCCAAAAGGACTGGCTACAGGGCCTGGATTTGCAATTGAATCTACATCGCCATAGAAAATATGTTCATAATCAAAAATTAATTCAAGTTCAGCAGTCGCCTGAAAATTAATCCCTGCGGATACTGTTGCCGGAATATCAAAGCCACCCTGCTCTGCAAACAACTCTCTATAATCATCGAACTCAGTCATATAAACCTTGCTTGCGGCAGAGACACCCAACCTGACCCTGTCAGTTACCTGCCCAAGCCAGCCACCACGGACACCTGCACCGAATGACCATTCATGACCATTGTCCGTCAATTTTGTACTGGGGATAAAACCAGGGGTAAGTGGCCCAAAGCCACCAGGCGCACATGCTGCTGGATTATTATTGGCGCCTGTTGGTGTAAAACACTGGAAATTACCCAGGCCTCTGGCCTTGAATTGCTGGGCTGCCAGCAATACAGACACACCGACAGTGTGCTTATCATTAATTTTAAATGACAATGTCGGTGCAGCAATCGCCTGCGCCAGATCCACTCCAAGTGTGCCTGTGTCTGGCGTTCCGGTACCCGATCCCGGTGGAGCCCCAAAAAATGCTGCCAGGGCCTGATCATATACATTGGTTTTATAGGAGGTATTCATGCCACCATTGCCATAAACCGACAGTCCAGCCCATAATTTGTCCGAGATTTTTCTGGTAATACCAAAACTCGGGATCAGAAAATATTCACGAGTACTTTCAGATTCGACATCCACGGGTGATCCTATCGCTGTTGTTCCAAATGATGCCTCACGATGAGGACTGAAGAGCTTTATTCCAAGGTCAATACGCTCACCGACATGTGCCATTCCAGCAGGATTACTAGCGGCAGCCAATGCATCTTGTGGTGATGCTACTGTCGCACCTGCCATGCCCGTTGATTTTGGTCCATATCCCGATGCGAAATATCCAGTTGTTGCCTGGGTACCCTGTGCCATAAAAATCAGCAGTATGGATACGTATAATTTATATTTTCTCAACATTACTCTACTTCCTGAACATATCGCCCACGCGTACACTATCAACAGACATGAGCTATGCCTGATTCAGATCGCGAGCGATCTCTCCAAAATGAATTAAACTTGATTCAAGTCTTTGTTTTTTGTCTGATTTATCTTAAAAGATGTATCAGATAATGCCCTCAATGCGGCATTCTATAGACTTACAGGGGTTTATCCAACGATATTGCCTGTGATTTACTGAAGTGTTGCCAGATTTCCTTTAGATTCCAGCCATGCCTTCCTGTCTGAGGCACGTTTTTTGGCCAGCAGCATGTCCATCATTTTTTCGGCCTTTTTAATATCGGGTAATGTCAATTTGACCAAACGCCTGGTCTCTGGACACATGCTTGTTTCACGAAGCTGCAGGGGATTCATCTCACCCAGACCTTTAAAACGTTGCACATTGATCTTGCCTGTCTTTTTTTCAGCAGAAATTTTGTCCAGGACGCCCTGCTTTTCAGATTCATCCAGTGCATAAAACACCTCCTTGCCCACATCAATTCTGTACAAGGGTGGCATAGCAATATAAATATGCCCTTTTTCAACCAAGGGCTGAAAATGTTTCATGAATAGACCACATAGTAAGGTGGCGATATGTGCACCATCAGAATCGGCATCTGCAAGCACACAGATTTTTCCATAGCGAAGACCCTTGAGATCATCCGAACCCGGATCGACACCAATAGCAACAGCGATGTCATGAACTTCTTTTGACGAAAGTACCTGGGAGGAATCTACTTCCCAGGTATTTAATATCTTTCCTCTTAAGGGCATGACTGCCTGAAATTCCCGATCACGAGCCTGTTTGGCAGACCCCCCTGCAGAATCACCTTCGACGAGAAATATTTCTGTCACAGACAGATCCTGCATTGAACAATCTGTTAATTTTCCCGGTAGTGGGGGACCACCACTTATTTTCTTGCGTACAACTTTCTTGCTGGCCTTAAGCCTTATCTGTGCATGGTCGATGGCCAACTCGGCAATTCGCTCACCCATCTCAATATGCTGGTGTAACCATTGACTAAAACTGTCGCGAACAATACCGGAAATAAAAACAGCACATTCTCTGGAAGAAAGGCGTTCTTTTGTCTGTCCCGAAAACTGTGGATCATCCAGTTTCACGGAAAGAATATAACTACAACGGTCCCAGACATCTTCAGCGGAAAGTTTCAGTCCACGCGGTAACAAATTACGTGATTCACAAAATCCCCTCATGGCCTCTAACAGGCCCAACCTTAAACCATTAACGTGTGTGCCGCCTTGAACTGTTGGTACCAGGTTGACATAACTCTCTGTGACCAACTCCCCTGCTTCTGGCAACCAGTGTACAGCCCATTCAGCTGCCTCATGATCACCTTTCATACTCTCAAGAAAAGGTTCTGGCGGAAGCAGTTCACAACCTGCCAACTCTTCTGCCAGATAGGTCTTTAAACCATCAGCATAACACCAGTTGATTTTTTCTTTATTTGCTTCATCGGTAAAGAAGACCTGTAATCCAGAGCACAAAACTGCTTTTGCACGTAATACATGCTTTAGTCTGGAGACGGATATTTTTGTGGTATCGAAATATTTTTTATCAGGCCAGAATTGGATGCTTGTCCCTGTATTTCGTTTGCCTACTTCACCAATAACCTTGAGTTTTGATTTAAGCTCGCCAGAGGCAAAGGACATACTGTATTCCTTACCACCGCGTTTGACTCTGACATCAAGTTTACTGGAGAGTGCGTTTACCACCGATACACCAACACCATGCAAGCCCCCTGAAAACTGATAATTCTTGTTTGAGAATTTTCCGCCTGCATGTAGTTTGGTCAGGATAACTTCAACACCAGAGATTTTTTCTCCTGGATGTTTATCGACAGGCATGCCACGACCATCATCACTGACAGTTATCGAGCCATCTTTATGCAGGGTAACCTCAATCTTATCTGCATAGCCGGAGATAGCCTCATCGACACTGTTATCAACCACCTCTTGTACCAGATGATTGGGACGGGAGGTGTCCGTATACATGCCGGGGCGTTTGCGGACAGGGTCCAGTCCAGTCAGTACCTCTATATCGGACGCATCATAAGTCTGGCTCAAGTGTGTTTACC
>QNEM01000155.1 GCA_003645215.1 Gammaproteobacteria bacterium | reverse complement strand
TTTCCTGATTGCCCATGAGCTTTCGCCACATTATCTAAGATAAAGCCTAAAGTAGCTATAACACTTTATATCTCTCGTCATTCCCGAATTTTTTATCGGGAATCCATGCGTTATAAATTTAGATTCCTGTCAAGAGAATGCAGGAATGAAGGGGTGTATACTTGACGCTATTTTAAAATGGCTGAAACTCATGGGTAATCAGGTAATCTTTTAAAATTTCCAGCTTACATTGAGATTAAAAAATTGAACATAATAGGATTCAAATTCACCTTTTAGTGTGCCTTGCCCGGGTGAACCACTTTGATCAATTTTTGCCGTACCGGCATCCCAGAATTCATAAGCGGCTGATAGTGTTAGATCACTGCTGTATTCATATTGAGCACCAAAGCCATAACGGATTTGTCGGTCAAGTGGCTGATCAAGAGTCCGGTCACTTTTAGAAACGGGTGATGAGTCATAATGAATGCCCGCCATGAGTTTCCAGGGATCAGACCATTGATAATGAAAGCCAACACCGGCACTCCAGGTATCATCAAAGTTCCGATCAGCAGTACCGCCGCCATTCTGGGCTGTTTTTATATCCGTTTTGCCAAATTCAGACCAGTCCTGCCAGCCGACGCTGCCCAATAGTGCCCATTGTTCGTCTATTTGATGGAAGAGGCTCAATGATACGGCCTGGGGTATCGTCATATCAAGATCAATTTCAGCATCATTAAGAATCTGACCTGGTAAACCATTTAAGCGAGAGGTATCCACCGCATCTTCAAATTCAAGATCAACTGCTGAAATATAAGTTATTCCAATACGAGTTGAAGATGAAAATTCATAGAGGAGTCCCAGGTTGAAGCCGTAGCCAATATCAGAGTCTTTAACCTTAAGCTGACCATCAGGAGCTGTACCTATTCCCAGGGGATTATTATTCCAGTCCATTTTCTGAGTTAATGAGCCATAAAGAATATTAGCACCACCGCCAATGGATAAATTGTCATTCACTTTATAGCCCAGATTAAACGCTGTCATCATTGTCAGGAATTCAACTTCCGTGGCAAAATAGCGACCACCCCAATCTGAATTAAAATCAAGTCCCAGTCCAAGATAGGAACCACTGGTAATACCAAATTTCAGTTCAGGTAAGAGTTCATGCACATAATTTAATGATCCCATGGGTACCCAGCCGCCAGCATTGCCGCCATCACCACCGCCAGCCCCTGACCCCTCATCAATATCAAATCGAGCTTTAACATACATAGCCTGGATGCCGACCATGAGTTCATCCCTATCCAGTCGGGTCATACCGGCCGGATTGTACATCGCTGTAGAGGCACTATTTGCAATAGCGTCACGTCCGGCAGAGGCAGTACCCATTTCTGGAGTGCCGGTTTCATAGAGCCATAAACCGGCAGCAGATGCATTTAAACTGACTAATGCTGTCATAGAAAAAACAATAGAGCCAATAGATAATTGATTGAATTTCATAAAAGTTCCTGGTGTTAAGGAACGCGCATGGAATAAGTTGAGCGCAATTGGCGAAGTATTTTTGTCCGTATTCAACTAACACATGGATGTGTGTAGGTAGAACAATGCCGGAGCAATTGTCGAGGCTTAGAAATAGGCGCATAGCTGGCTACGCAACTATTTCTATAACGAAGAAGACGGGCAAAAAGACGAGTCAATTGTTCAAGTTATTCCATGCACGTTCCTAAGTTATACTGGATTTATATCGCTATTTAACCGTATAACACTTGCCTTCAAGGCAAGTTGAATAAGCACGATTGTACTGATTACGATTATTCGCATAGTTATTGGCTTCTTGCTGTTGTCATTGTTGTGTTTTTTGATCTGCTGTCCTTGAGCAGACCGGTAAATGACAGGTTAGTGAACTGGCTGCCCTGGTCCGAGTTTATGATGTCAGGTATTCCATACTTCTCTATGGCTTCCTCAACGGCCTCCAGGCAGAAGTGAACATCCATGGTGGTTGAGACTTTCCAGGACAATGCTCGCCTGGAATACCTGTCCATTACGGCAGCCAGATAGATAAAACCCCGAGCCATCGGCAGATACGTGATGTCTATTGCCCAGACCTGATTGGCCCATGTGACTGGCAAGTTCCGCTGCCGTCTGTTCACCCTTGATGGCCTCCAGCGCCATCTTGGCTTTGAACTGTGGTTTGTGATTACAGCGAGGTTTTCTGGCCATGTTGATTTTTCAGAATATGGGCAATACGATCCTCTATGTCAGGCAGAGAATCCACTTAGAGCGCAGTTCAGATTCCTGGGCTATCTCTGTCCCTCGACAACCATTTCCTCAATGACTAATAACCTTCAAAATCTACACCCGGTTTAATATTGGGGTACTTTTGCATGGATGTTGCTTTTTCCTGCAATATTTTCTCCATAGGCGCATAGACCCATGAATGAGCAAACATGTTGAATTTTATTAGATTATTGTCTTCATGAGGGTCGTTGGCGACATCATAAACCGGTGGGAATTGGTAGGTTTGAATGGGTGACCATATTGTTTCAGTCGTTTTAAGATGAATCTTAAACGAACGCCATTTAACTGAAAACAGATCCTCACCAATATAAAACAGGATATGCTCTCGATCCGACTTTTCCTGACTACCTGTGATAAATTTCGATTGATCGATGCCATCTATTGGGCGGTCTTGCGGGATACGTTTTTTCTCCCCGATCAAATTGGCCAGTGTCGGCATCCAGTCCAGTGTCGAAAATATTTCATCAGAGACACGACCGGCTTTTATCTTCTCTGGCCAGCGAATCATGCCGACGGTACGCAAACCACCTTCATAACCCGTAAAACCAACGCGCCAGGGACCGGTAGAGCCACCACCCATATCAGTAACAGCGCCGTTATCACCGGACAGGATAACTATCGTATTCTTTGCCAGGCCTGCTTTTGATAGCGAATCCAGTACTCGGCCTATATTGTAGTCCAGTTCCATAAGGATATCACCGTAAAGTCCGTGACCTGAGGCATTGTCAAAATCGGAGTGGTAGCCCCACGGCGGATGAACTTGTGTTAAGCTAATATAGGTAAAAAATGGCTTTTCAGACTGTGCCTGTTGGGCAATAAAAGCCTCTGATCGCTCAATAATCTCCCTGTCAATCGTCTTTCGGGATTCCAGGTTAAATGGTTTGACTTTTCTCGAAGGCTGACCTTTTTCACCTTCCCAAATGTAAGGCTGGGCTACCACACTGGAATCAAATTGTGCCGTTGAAGAATAACCTGCCTCATCACTTGTATTCTTGATGCCAAACCATTGATCAAAGCCCTGATCTGTAGGAAGTCGGCCTTCGCGGTCTCCCAGGTGCCACTTACCGAATAATGCCGTATTGTATCCTGCATCTGATAACAACTCCGGCAATGTATATTCCCAGGGGGACATGCCATAAGGCAAACCGTAGGTAACCCTATGAGTACCGGAACGGATGGGCAGGCGACCAGTCATAATGGCCGAGCGGGTTGGAACACACTGAGATTCAACATTGAAGTTAGTCATTCGCAACCCTTCCTGTGCTAATGCATCAATACGCGGGGTTGGTATCGAGCCACCCTGGATACGAATATCTCCCCATCCCCAATTATCAACAAGGATGTAGACGATATTGGGCTTATCCTGTGCATAGATGGTGGTCACCATCAGGAACAAGCCAAAGGCAAGGGTAAATTTTTGAATAATTTTCATGGTGGGGAAAGTACTTCTTTCAGAATTAAAGTGTAAAAAAAGGGTAACGCAAACTGCGCTACCCTCTCCTCTCCTCGGTTACTCAGGCTGACTTCTTATTCAACCGGTAAACCGTGTGCCTTTCTTAACTTGGCACGGTCTCTTGCCGCCTCACCCATACCCTGTTTCATATCATCCGGCAGATCGGAGGAAGGGATGATGATGTCAGTTTTTACTGGCCATTCTGTCAACAGTTCAGGATGATAACCTTCAGGATAATATAGCTTGGGATCAACTTCCAAGTCTCGAATTTCCTGTTGTTGAATGTCCTTTCGTGCATGGCGTGGTAATGGTGCGTGAAAGTTTTTACCTTCCGACAGATCAAACTGGGGAGAGCGGTTGTTCGGATAGTCAGGAAGCACACCTTCACGAACCCAGGCTCGATCCGGCGTTATATTAACCACGATGCCATCTGGTGCACCAAAGTGATACGGTCCCTTCCAGTGATGACGAACCTCGGCCACGGTTTCCTCATTGAGGTAGGGGTCAAAATTCATATGCGTAGTCATAAACAGGCGCGGCTTGATCTGATTTGCCAGCCAGCCAGCTGCATATCCAGGCGTGTGGTGTGTGTCGACGGTATAGCGCATCAGGAAGGGTGGGACACCCATCACCGTAGAGCTAACACCAACCACTTCCTGCTGGAGTTCGGTTACATACAGGTCGCAGCCTTTGGCGTACTTAAGATCCAGTTGTGAAGGTCGACCGTCTCCAGTCCAGACAAAGCAGAGATTTTCACCCTCAGGGGTCTTCCAGTCCAGACGGTAGCCCGATGCACCATCTTTTGCGTGACTACGACGCCAGTGCTTGACAGTTGCACCATCCTTATCGTAGATAATGCCACCATCATCTTTGAAATCAAATTCGACAACATTGATTTTGTTGCCGGCAGGGAATACATCAAATGCATCAGTATGCCAGTTGAGCATCTTTAACATACCATCAACCATCCATTTGGTACCGTACTCTTCACTGGCACCTGAAGGACCGTACACGGTCAAAGGTTCATGCCAGCGACCAGCCCAACCGCTAAATTCGAACAGGTAGGGCAATGAGCCAAAGTGATCCACATGCAGGTGAGTAATAAATACCTTGGTCAGTTGATTTAATGAAAGACCGGCAGCGGAGTAATTGGCGATAGAACCTTCACCCAGATCAAAAATAAAATTGTCTCCATTACCCAGCTCAACATAAATAGACGTATTCATTTGTCCCGGGCGCAAGACAGGAGAAGTTCCCATAAAGGTCACACGCATTTCATTAGGCTGAACTTTTTCCGTCCTCGGGAACCAGTTGGCTGCGGAGTTCATCCAAGGCATGGGTTCTATGCCTTCAAACAATAGGCCTTCTTTCCAGAGCTCTTTGTCACCCGTAGGGTTCTTGACACCACCGGACAAAACTTTCATGACATCTTCTTTGTTGCTATAGAGCTTGCCG
>QNEM01000154.1 GCA_003645215.1 Gammaproteobacteria bacterium | reverse complement strand
TAACACGACTCACAAATGCAACATGAGCCCCATCACCCCCGAAACCATGCGCTTCTGCAGCAACGGGCCTTACAGATTTCTCTGCCCGTTTAACTAAATCAATAGAGGCATAACTAAATGGTGGTGTTGCTTCCCTGTCTATTTCGTAGTTACCAGGAAGAAGCAATCTCAATTTTAAAGCAGATTCGAATGCTGTTTTTTTCTGTTCCCCCTCACTTTCAAGGGCGCTACTGTCAGCCTCTGTGAAAATAGCCAGCACAGACTCATCCTGCGCCAAAGCATCCAGTTGTTTTTGAATCAAAGCAACTGGATCTGCCACTGCATCCGCCGCTTGTGTTGAGGTCTGCTGCAGAATACTTTGTGTTTTCACTTCTGCTTTTTCAGAAATATCCTTGGCAGTAAATACACCACCAAACACGATTACCAATAAAACAACAACCACAACACCAATGATTGTGGCATTACGTATCGTGCTTCGTTTAATTTTCCTGCCTGTTACCGGGCCCACAGCCATTGCTTGTTCTCCCAACCGATTTTAAATTTTTTCTTGGCTTATTTTTTTGCTTAGTTTCTATCTAGCTCATTGTTATTGAACTAATTTTACACTCGCCTGATCTTATACTCGAGCTATTCCAGAATTATACTTGAACTCCGGTATGACCAAAGCCACCTTCACCACGATGGCTTTCATCAAATTCATCAACGATTTCAAATGCAGCCTGAACCACCGGTATAAAAACCATTTGTGCGATCCGATCACCTGGATTCATCGTAAAGGATTCATGTCCACGGTTCCAACATGAGACATAGACCTGACCTTGATAATCGGAATCTATCAGGCCAACCAGGTTGCCTAAAACTATGCCCTTTTTGTGGCCAAGTCCTGAACGTGGCAACAATACTGCTGCCAGTCCCGTATCTTCAACATGAATGGCAAAACCGGTAGGGATCAAAGTAGTTTCGCCAGGTTTAATTTCAACAGACTCATCAAGACAGGCACTGATGTCCATCCCCGCCGAACCTGGTGTTGCATACTCAGGCATCGGGAATTCATTACCGAGCCTTTTATCAATGAGTTTGAGCTGAATATTTTTCATAGTAGTGATTTGCAATTACCTTTATTAAATGACGCGCCAGCTTTTCTTTTGGTGCCCGTTCCAGTGTCTGGTGTTTTATGGTTTGATTTTCCCGGGTTTGATTTTTCCCGGTCTGATTATTCTGGCCCTGTTCCCCTGCCTGCCAAAAAACCTGTAATTCATTTTCATCCGTATTAAACCCAAGCCCCTCGCCCACCTGGTTTGCAGCAATCATATCCAGCTTCTTGTTTTGCAGCTTGATCCTGGCATTGTCCAGTAAATTTTCTGTCTCGGCGGCAAATCCAACTGTGAATGGTCCCTGGGGCAAACTGGCTACCTCTGCCAGAATATCCGGGTTCTTCTGCAATAGTAGCTGGAGATCTTCGGATTTCTTTTTAATCTTCTGCTCGGCAACATCAGCGCACCTGTAATCTGCTACTGCGGCGGCAGCGACAAAAATATCAGATGTAATAATGTCTGACATCACAGCATCACGCATCTGATCGGCGGTGTCGACACTAATGTGACGAACCTGCCGAGGCGGTTCAATGCTCACTGGACCAGAAACCAGGGTCACATCGGCACCAGCCTCAGCTGCCGCCCTGGCAACAGCATAACCCATCTGTCCCGAACTATGATTGGTGATATAGCGTACCGGGTCAATGGCTTCACGGGTTGGGCCTGCCGTTACCACTATTTTCAAATCAGCGAGTATCCCCGTAGAAAAAAGCTGACTTGTCTCTAATATTAATTGTTCCGGTTCCAGCATCCTGCCCGGGCCAATCTCACCACATGCTTGCTCACCTTCAGCTGGGCCAGCTATTCTTATTTCTCGCTGGCCTAGTGTGGCAATATTTTCCTGGGTAGCGATATTCATCCACATTTGTTGATTCATGGCAGGTGCAATCACAACCGGCGCAGTAGTGGCCAGACACAAGGTGCTTAGCAGATCGTCTGCCATGCCATGTGACAAACGAGCAATGAAATTGGCACTGGCTGGCGCCACCAGTACAACATCACACCAGCGCGCCAGTTCAATATGGCCCATGCCCCCGCCCTGGCCGGATTCAGCCACATGATCCAGTAATTCTGTATGCACCTCACGACCTGACAAGGCCTGCATTGTCAGTGGGGTAATGAATTCACAAGCACCTCGTGTCATGACTACGCGTACTTCCGCACCCTGTTCCCGCAAACGCCTGACCAATTCTGCGCTCTTGTATGCGGCAATCCCGCCAGTCACACCCAAGAGTATTCTTTTATTTGTTAAGTTATTCATCTGCATCATTAATATTACTAAAGTGTGAGAATTTTACCTTATCGTATCGGAATCCGCATTTTTGCTACATTTTGCTACAATGCAACGAGATTATCAGAAAAATGCTGTAACAAAGGAATGACTTACTAAATATCCATAGTAACAATTCATCTAACAAGGAGGTGACCATCATGCCGATATCTGACTGGCCAGAACAGGAAAGACCCCGTGAAAAGCTTTTGTCCAGGGGGGCAGCTAGCCTTTCTGATGCAGAATTACTCGCCATCTTCCTGCGCACAGGCCTGCAGGGAAAAACAGCCGTCGATCTATCCCGCGACTTATTGACAGAATTTGATGGCCTGAGGGGCATGGTAGAGGCCGATTCCAGGTCATTCTGCCGAACCAGGGGGCTGGGACCGGCAAAATACTGCCAAATACAGGCGGCCATTGAGCTGGGCAAGCGTTATCTGCAAGAAAACCTGGGTAAAAAAGATGTGCTCAGTAGCCCAAGCGATACAAAAGATTTTCTGCTCGCCCAGTTACGCGCCTACCAACACGAGGTATTTGCCTGCCTTTTCCTGGATAACCGGCATCAAATCATCAGTTTTGACGAAATGTTTAAAGGCACCATAGACGGCGCCAGCGTTTATCCACGTGAGGTGGTCAAACAAGCCCTGGCCAGGAATGCAGCGGCGGTAATCTTTGCCCACAATCATCCTTCTGGCATCGCCGAGCCCAGTCTCGCCGACAAAAATATCACCCAGCGTCTACAGGAGGCCCTGAAACTGGTCGATATACGGGTGCTTGACCATTTCATCATTGGTGATAATACTGCTGTATCTTTTGCCGAACTGGGCCTGTTATAGGCCAAAATACAGGCCAAATATAGGCTAAAATAGTAAAATCCCGCTGAGCGGTATATGAGCCAGGTCTATAAGCCAAAAACTTCGGCAAATACTTGGATCAGCTACTCAATCCATGTACAATCCGCGCTCTTTTTCAACAGATTAAAGATTTAGAACAATGTCACGAGTATGTCAGGTAACGGGTAAAAGCCCAATGTCAGGGAACAATGTCTCCCACGCCAAGAATAGAACGCGTCGTCGTTTTTTGCCGAATCTGCACAGCCGTCGTTTCTGGCTTGAAGATGAAAGTCGCTGGGTCAGATTACGTGTCAGTGGCAAGGGCCTGCGTATCATCGACAAGAAAGGTATTGAGACCGTTTTAGAAGAAATCCGCGCACGCGGCGAAAAGGTATAGGGAAATAACATGGCTGAGAAAATCAAACTCGTCTCTTCAGCTGGCACAGGCCACTATTACACAACCTTGAAGAACAAACGCACCATGCCAGATAAAATGGAAATCAAGAAATATGATCCTGTTGTACGCAAGCATGTGATGTATAAAGAAGCTAAGATTAAATAGCATCTTTAGCCAGACCCAAAGCTAGACAAATTCAAAGAAACCCGCTTTATGCGGGTTTTTTATTGCCTGTAATCCGCCACTGTCTTTTTTACCTTGCAACTCCGCTGTTAATCCGAATAATACCTTCGCAATGAGCTCCACAATAAACTCCATAATAAACAGGGAAATTCTCATCTCTGTCGATCACGTTTCCCGCTATTACGGTGATGATTGCGCAGTTAATGATGTCAGCTTTTCTGTACATCGAGGCGAGGTGCTTGGCTTCCTCGGCCCGAATGGCGCAGGTAAAAGCACGACCATGCAAATGATATGTGGAGTCTTATCAGCCAGCGCAGGCCATATCAAAGTTGCAGGTCACGACATGCTTGAGTCACCCAGGGCCGCGAAACAACACATTGGTTTTCTTCCCGAACAACCCCCCTTGTACCAGGACCTAAACGTGAATGAATACCTTTACTACGCAGCACGTTTACGCGGTATTAAAAAGGCTGAACTAAAAAAAGCGGTGGCATACAGCAAACAACGCTGCGGCCTGGAAGAGACTGGTAAACGTCTGATTAAAAATCTGTCAAAGGGCTTTCAACAACGCGTGGGTATTGCCCAGGCAATCATTCATTCCCCTGCAGTCGTGATCATGGATGAACCGACCTCAGGGCTGGATCCAAACCAGATTCTGGAAATCAGGGAACTCATCAGAGAACTGGGGAATGATCACAGCGTAATTTTATCCACACATATTCTTCCTGAAGTACAAAGCGTCTGCGATCGGGTTTTGATCATTAATGAAGGCAATCTTGTATTAGATGAATCTCTGGATAAGCTGCAGCGAGATCATCAGATTATGCCGCTAAAGATTGCCTTGCGACAACCACCGCCTCTGAAAACTCTGGGTGAAATAGAAGGTGTCGTCAACATCGAACAAACAGGTAATCATCATTTCAAGATTTATTGTGAGTCAGGTATTGACACAATCAATAGAATTACAAAACTGGCTGTGGCTTCTGAATGGGAACTCTATGAGATAATCCCCGAACAGGATTCACTTGAAGAAACCTTTGTGCAACTCACCCGTGGGGAAAACCCGGAATGAACACTGTTTTCCACATCGCAACGCATGAATTAAGACGATTATTCTATGCCCCTCTGGCATGGATACTATTCGCGGTTGTGCAGTTCCTGCTGGCAATCTTCTTCCTTCTGATTCTTGGCCGATTTATCGATCCGTCTACAGCTTCAATATTTGCTGATTATGGGGCAACTGAAATAATTGTGGTTGGGCTTTTACAAATTACAGGGATCCTTCTGCTACTGATTACACCGTTTGTGACCATGCATACCTTTAGTGAAGAGCGCCAGACAGGTAGCATCAAGTTATTACTCTCCTCGCCCATATCCATTACCGAGCTTGTCCTGGGTAAATACCTCGGTGTCCTTGGCTATTTGTTTTTGCTACTGG
>QNEM01000153.1 GCA_003645215.1 Gammaproteobacteria bacterium | reverse complement strand
GCTTCGTCATACTGGCGCATGCCAGTATCCAGTCAGTATAAGGTGTTTATTGTTTCGACTGGATGCTGGTATTCACCAGCATGACGTTAATTTCATTCAATTCACTATCGACTTCATTAATTCGTACACAGGTTCCGGGTAGAAGAACAGAGCAATACATCCGAGGCTGGTAATTGCTATTGCAATCAAACAGGGTAACGGTGCCTCTTTGATCCCTTGTGCCCTGTTTTCAGGTGACATGTCATCAGGTTCACTGAAAAAGCCGCGTACGGCAATGGGTAACAGATAAGCCACGTTCAACAGGGAGCTGATAAGCAATACCAATAACGGAATATAATATTCAGCCTCCAATGTTCCCATCACCAGAAACCATTTACTCCACATGCCTCCCGTCGGTGGTAATCCAATAATACTCATGCTGCCGATCAAAAATGCCATCATGGTGAATGGCATGGTTCTCCCGAGGCCACGCATCTGGCTGATCTCGGTTTTGTGACTAGCCACCATAATCGCCCCTGCACAGAAGAACAAAGTAATCTTTCCAAATGCATGCATGGCGATGTGCATACCACTACCGATGATGCCCATCGTACTTGCCAACATGGCACCCAACACTATATAGGCCAGTTGGCTGACGGTAGAATAAGCCAGTCTTGCCTTGAGATTGTCCTTGCTCATGGCAATGATGGAGGCAATAAGAATCGTCGCCGAAGCCACATATATCAACCATTCACTTGAACCTGTGGTTGCCAATAGATCAATACCAAATATATACACAGTGACTTTTAGTACGGTAAATACACCTGCCTTGACCACGGCAACGGCATGTAACAATGCACTGACAGGCGTAGGTGCGACCATGGCCGCCGGTAACCAGCGATGAAAAGGCATGAGCGCTGCTTTACCAATACCAAACACATAAAGTGCGAAGAGTATGGCGATCACAATGTCCGTTGTTTTGCCCGCAAGGATACCGCCCTCGGTAAAATCCAGCGTGCCGGTAATGGTCCATGTCCAGATGATTGCCAACAATTGCAATCCAATTGATGTCCCTAACAAGACGCCAAGATAAACACGACCGGAACGTTTTGCTTCATCTGTTCCACTGTGCGTTACTAACGGGTAGGTTACCAATGTTATTAATTCGTAAAAAATAAACAGTGTAAACATATTGGCGCTGAAGGTAAGCCCCATGACAGATGACAGTGCCAGGGCAAAACAGACATAGAAACGTGTTTGATTCTGTTCATGATGGCCGCGCATATAGCCGATGGAATAAATTGACGTAACGATCCACAAAAAACTGGCGACCAGGGCAAACAACATACCCAGCGGTTCAACTGCAAAGGCCAAAGACAAACCTGGCACGACTTCCAGTATTTCAATTGCAAGCGCATCTCCTGTCTCCAGGGCCAGATATATCTGACATACAACTATGAACATACTGACTGCTGACACTAATGTTATTGCTTCACGCAGGTTTGGTTGACGACCTGTTAATGCGATTAATACAGCACCAATGGCAGGAATAAGAATCGCAGCTTCAATCAGCATCGACTTATTGACCTCCCATCAGATAAACAGCTGCCTGTTGAGAAATATCCGTGACCCATGATGCATTCACACCAAAATAAATATTCGCGAAAATAATCACCCATACCGGAATCAACATAGATAATGGAGCTTCTTGGAATTTTACTGCCTCGGTCACGGGTTGAGAGTCAGCCTCAGTACTCTGAAAATAGATAACCTCAATAACCTTCCATATATAAACTACGGCCAGGATTGAGCCTAATAAAATTAACGCGGCCATCCACCACCAGTCTTTCTCCAGGGCAGCTACGATTAAGTACCATTTACTGATAAATCCCACAGTCATTGGTATACCGATCAAACTGAGTCCGCCAATCACAAATGCCATAGTCGTCCATGGCATTTGTCTGCCGACGCCTTTCAGGTCCTTCAATGAGACTGAATCAAAACGGAAAAAGAAACAGGCAACAGACATAAACAAAGCTGTCTTGATCAAGGCATGGTTGAATAGATGTAATATGCTGGCCATCAGCCCGGTCACAGAAACCAGGCTGATACCCAGAACCATGTAACCAATCTGGGCAATACTGGAATAGGCCAGCATTTTTTTAATATTGTCCTGATATATCGCCGCAATAGAACCGCTGAAGATTGCCAACAATGCTGCCACCATCAAAATAATATCCAGATGCATGGTATCAAAGGCATATTCTGCACCGAATATCGTAAACAGGAATCTGAGCAGGACATAAATAAATACCTTACTGGTGGTCCCTGACAGGAACGCAGAAACTATTGAGGGCGCATAGGTATAGGCATTGGGTAACCAGTAATGCAAAGGGAACAAACCAAACTTGATGCAGACACCAACAGTAAAAAAGGCAAATGCAGACACAATGGTACGTGTATCCTGCACATCTCGAATACGATCCGCCATATCAGCGATATTCAATGTCCCGGTCATGACATACATGAGACCAATACCAATAAGGATGAATGTCGCTCCTACCGTACCCAGTATCAAATAGCGAAAGGCAGCCAGTAATGCCCGCCTGTCTCGCCCTGCACTAATCATTGCATAGGAAGACAATGAGGCAATCTCGACAAAGACGAATATGTTAAAGGCATCGCCGGTGATGACGACGCCACATAGACCGGTTAAATGCAGCAGAAAAGCAGTATAAAAAAGATAGATTCGGTCTTCCGAGATTTCCTTGTGCACACTTTCACGCGCGAAGGTAATCACAATAGATGCAATCCCGGTAATGATTAATAAGACAAAGCTGTTGAGAATATCTACACGATATTCAATACCCCAGGGGGCTTCCCATCCACCAATAGCATAAATAATCTCACCGCCGGTCAGCACCTGTTGTAGCAGAAGCGTGGCTATGACAAAACTTGCCCAACAGCTCAGTAAAACAACACCCCAGACCAGATTATGTCTGCGCAATAACACGCAAATCGGTGCGAATAACAAGGGAACAACAACCTGTAATACGGGTAAATGCTGTGAAATCACAAATATATGCCCATTAATCCTGGTCCATCTCGCTGATCTCACTCTCGTCAATGCTGCCGTAGGCCTTATAGATACGTACGGTCAACGCCAGGCCAAGTGCGGTGGTGGCGATACCGACGACAATGGCGGTCAAAATCAGGACGTGAGGCAATGGTGCTGAATATTGGGTGTAGGCCTCTGAATAGATAGGGGCTGTGCCACCTGTGAGGTAACCCATTGATATGAATAGAATAAATACGGATACCTGGAAGATATTCAGGCCGATAATCTTTCTAATTAAATTTCCATTAGCGATAACAATGTAAAACCCCATCATCATCAGCGCAATGGCAACCCAGTAATTATAAAGTCCTAACAAGTTTTCCATCTAAAACAGTCCTGAATGCGTATTAATGTCTCACCGGCACTTCTAAACAAGCGAAACCCCGCCATTTGCGGGGTCTGCATTCTCGAAAAAGACATGAAATCCGTGCATGTCTGATTTCGTCTCAGCGTGTATTATACCCAAAAGAAAGAAGAATAACGTCATACCGGGTGTGACCCGGTATCCAGTCGAATAGTGTTCCGCTGAAGGCGGACTTTGTCTTACTGGATTCCTGCTTTCGCAGGAATGACATCAGCACAGAAATACCTACACTAATCATTAAAGCAGTCATAGATCACACAAATGAAGTCACGCAATTTAATCATTACATCATTTTTTCTCGTTCTATTTTCCCTGAACCAGGCTTCTGCAGGTGAACATATTACAATACATAATGCATGGCTCCGTGAAGCACCACCTGCCATAAAGGTAATGGCAGGGTATCTGCAGATTGAAAATACATCAGATAAAGCCCTGATCCTTATCTCTGCAGAAAGTAGCGAATTTGAGCGCATTGAATTTCATCTGAGCACGACAAAAGATGGCATAGCGAGAATGCAACAACAGGATGAAATTGTTATTGCCCCAAATACGACATTCACCTTCAAACCAGGAAGTTATCATTTGATGTTATTTAACAATACAGTGCCCATGCGTGAAGGGAAAAGCACCTCAATCAAACTGAATTTCGATAGTGGTGATACGCATGAGTTTGATGCAATAGTGAAGAAATCTGATTCAAATAATGCACATCAACATCATAACCATCATTAATATCTACTTGTTTATTATTTTATGAAAAATAAAGCCGCAAGCTGGTTAGACAAACTAAGAGTTCTGCCACAATATTTTATTCCACAACATTTCATTAGCAGTCTGGTGTACCGTATCACCCGCTGTGAAACACCGTGGTTTAAAAATGTTTTAATAAAATTATTCATCAGTGTTTTTGATGTGGACATGAGCCTGGCAAATAATCCAGATCCTGAAAGCTATTCCAGTTTTAATACCTTCTTCACCCGGGAACTCTCAGCAGAGGTAAGGCCAATATCATTAGATGAGAAGACAATCCTTTCTCCGGTAGACGGTGCCATTAGCCAGGTAGGAGGCATAGATAATGACACTATCATTCAGGCCAAAGGTAAATCCTATACCCTGAAAGATCTATTGGTAGAAGATGATCTCGTGACAATGTTTACCGGCGGTACATTTGCCACACTCTATCTTTCGCCGAAAGACTATCACAGAATTCACATGCCTGTATCAGGGCAGCTCAATCGAATGATTTATGTGCCCGGTAAATTATTCGCTGTGAATTCACATACTGTTCGTGTAGTGGACTCGGTATTCGCAAGAAACGAACGTGTGATTAATATTTTCAATACAGATATCGGTCCAATGGCCATGGTCCTGGTCGGGGCGCTCAATGTCGGCAGTATGGAAACCGTCTGGGCAGGTCAGATTACCCCGGCTAAAGACAGAGTCATCGACGATAAACAATATTCAGAGGGTGATGTTCAATTACAACAAGGTCAGGAAATGGGTCGGTTTAATATGGGATCTACAGTTATATTGCTGTTTCCGAAAGATGTCATGCAATGGTCAGATGAGATTGTGGCTGAGAAGACTATTATCGTGGGTGAGGGTATTGGTAGTGTTATAGATTAATCATTCATCGCATCTTATTCTATATATATCATTAACTGTGTAACGCTTTCACCATCCCTTCAGGATCAGACTCGACTATCTTTAATAATGCACGCGCTGGGCCAGTTGGATGTCGTCTTCCCTGTTCCCAGTTTTCCAGGGTGCG
>QNEM01000152.1 GCA_003645215.1 Gammaproteobacteria bacterium | reverse complement strand
GCAATGTTTAAAACGAAAACAACAGTTTTATGTAAGCGAATTCTCTGAGGCCTTGGAGAACATCAAAATGATGGCTCAACAAACTTATGTTAATGCATGAAATTTGTGGGGATCCGTCAGTACTTGACCCTTTATGCGTTACCTCACCCTGGCAACAACAGCGTAAAGCGGATCACCAGCTTCGGGACTGCAATCCATCAACTCTATCTCCTTGAAATAACCTGCTTCCAAAAGATAGGTTCTGATCAGGTAGGCACGATTATGATCAGACGACGACAACCATGCAGCTATGGCCTTGGTCTCAAAACAACGGTTTGAATAGGTAATGATGACAGGGGCACCTGGTTTTAAGATTCGCCCGAGCTCTTCTAGTACTTCTACAGGGCGAATCAGATAATCCAGCGACACACAAATGATAACCCCATCAAATTCTTGATTGGCATATGGGAGGCTGGGCTGTTTATTCAAATTATGCACTGACCATTCATCCAGTTGTTTATTACGGGACAATTCTCTGTCGTTTATCCCCAGGCCCACAACCCGCCGATATTTTATCTCCTCCGGTAGATGACTAACCCAACTACTCATCAAATCAAGTATATCTCCCCCGGGAGGCAAGTATTTTCTGTAAAGATCAGTGACTACGCGTATGGCACCTGGATCTATATGGGTCACAAACCGGGGTATGGCATAAAATGTTTCATCCGGTGAATCATCCATACGATCAAAGGCCCCAGGAAGCAGTTTTACTGTATATTTTTTTTCAAATACCATAACGGGAGAATATGCCTTCCGACTATATCTTTCTATACAGGGAACAGCCTTCAGTGCCGACTAAGCCTCAGGATCCATACACACAAAAGCTGTTAGCGGCTGTGCCAGGGCTGAAAACAGGGACTTGGGAGTTATTGAAGCCTGGCCCTGTGGTCTCTGCTGGTGAGGGATTTTCAGAGTTTGCCCTGTTTGATTGAATATTCTTGTTAAATCCACTAAAATCTCGCGTTCTTTAATTCTTGCTCCACTGTGAAATAGCAATATTGATAGTCAGGGGGCTGCTAAACCAAGAGGGTTACAAAAATGCGACATTATGAAGTTGTGTTCATGGTCCATCCGGATCAGAGCGAACAGGTACCTGCCATGATCGAACGGTACCGTACCATGATTGAATCAAATGGTGGAGCCATCCACCGTCTCGAAGACTGGGGACGCCGTGTCCTGGCCTACCCAATTAACAAGATTCACAAGGCACATTATGTGCTGATGAATATTGAGTGTGGCACCGAGCCGTTAGAAGAGCTGGGCAATGCCTTCAGATTTAACGATGCCGTCATCAGAAACCTTATCATCAAGCGTGATGATCCTGTGACTGAGGCTTCATTGTTGGCAAAAATGAAGGAAGAGGAAGAGGCCGCAGCGAAACTTAGAGCCGAGGCAGAAGAAAGAGCCAGGGTTGCAGCAGAGGCAGCACAAAAGGCTCGAGCTGAAGCTGCAGCAAAGGCAGAAGCAGAAGCAAAAGTAGAAGTAGAAGTAGAAGTAGAAGCAGAAGCAGAGTAATCAGTTGAAGTTCCAGCCGAGACAACAAGCGAAGCAGTGACTGAAGTTCCTGCTGATACTGAAAGCGAGGACATTACTGAAGTCAAAGAGAATGCCTCCGAAGAAACCACTGAAAAAACAGAGGATTGATAGAATGTCACGTTATTTTCGTCGCAAACGTTATTGCAAATTCACAGCCGATGGTGTCAAGGAAATTGATTACAAAGATGTGAACACATTGAAAAATTACCTGACTGAAACAGGCAAGATTGTTCCTAGTAGAATCTCCGGTACCAAGGCGAGATACCAGAGACAGCTTGTGACAGCAATCAAGCGCGCGCGTTTTCTGGCAATGTTGCCTTATTGCGATTCGCATTAACAGCTTATAAATAGTTGCTTCGAGTATCTGATGAATTTTTCTTCAGATACATATCGAGTGAGTTAAGAAATGCGTGCACTTGGCAATTATATGTTGCTTGGACGTCTGCAAGCAGTAACTGCTATTAGCCTGTTCACGGTGGTTTCAATGTTTATTCCGCCACTGTCGTACTTGTTAAGTGGTGTCCCGGCAGGTCTGATTATCCTGAGAAAGGGGCCTGCATATGGCATGCAGGTACTACTTGTCTGTTTACTGGCAGTAGTGCTGTTCGTTGCTGTAATCGGTGTGAATCCCCAGGTGGCAATTGCATTTGCCCTGTGCATGTGGATCCCGGTGTATCTTTGCTGCAGTGTCCTCAGGCAAACACAGTCACAGGGTTGGCTGGTTTTTGTCGCAGGGACCATAGCCAGCGCCTATGTACTGGTGATGCACTGGTTAATCGCAGATGTTCCGGCATGGTGGCTGCAGTGGATGGAATTATGGATTAACAACGCATTCCCTGATGGTGGTGGTGAGCAATATCGGGAAGTCCTGGTACAGGCAGCGCCGGCAATGAATGCCATTATGGCAGGCGCTATTGCCAGCAGCCTGGTTGTTACATCATTGCTATCACGATGGTGGCAATCGTTACTGTTTAATCCAGGTGGATTCAGGCCAGAGTTCTATGCATTGAGATTGCCAGGTGCGGTTATTTTCCTGTCACTGGCAGGGATAATTCTGCTCTTTACCAGCGGTGGGCAACAGGGCTCGGCAGGCCTGGATATACTGGTCGTCGTGATTTTTATGTATTTATTCCAGGGACTGGCATCAGTACACAGGATTGTGAGCGAGAAGAAACTGCCGCAGATATGGTTGATGGTGATGTATATTTTGCTGGCTGTTTTACCACAGGCAATCCTGATAATTGCCTGTCTGGGTCTGGTTGATTCATGGATGAATAGAGAGATTAGCAATCCCGGTGATAATGGTCAGAATTAATTATGAATTATGATAAGGTGTATTTTAGCGAGTGAGGAAAGTTAGATGGAAGTCATATTACTAGAAAAAATTAACAAACTGGGTGATCTGGGTGACAAGGTCAACGTAAAGGCGGGTTATGGTCGCAATTATCTGATCCCGGTAGGTAAGGCAGTGTCTGCCACGGTAGTGAATGTTGAAAAGTTTGAAGGTCGTCGCGCCGAACTTGAAAAGGCCCAGGCGGATTCATTGACTGTGGCAACAGCCCGTGCAGAAAAATTGAACGCTACTGAAATTACGCTGGAAAGAATAGCCGGTGAAGAAGGCAAATTGTTTGGTTCCGTCAGTGGTGCCGATATTGCAGAAGCTGTTACGGCAGCAGGTGCTGAGCTGGCTAAAAATGAAGTTCGTTTACCAGAAGGGCCACTAAGGGCATTAGGTGAGTTTGAGGTTGACGTACATATACATTCAGATGTAGATGCCAAAGTTAAAGTTATAGTTATTGCTGAAAAGAGTTAAAATTATCCCGTGTTCCCTGTTCAATTCCCTGGTCAGAATAATTGCACAGGAAACATCGGCATGATTATCAATCACAAACTCCTTCAGGAGGAGTGAATGCAGGATACCGCACAGTCGTCTGGAGCTGTTGATAGAGAAACAGCTTCGTTAAAGATCCCGCCTCATTCTATTGAGGCAGAACAGGCGGTGTTGGGCGGACTTCTAATTAACAATATCGTCTGGGAACACGTTTCTGAAAGAGTTTCAGAAGATGATTTCTACCGCAAGGATCACCGCGCAATTTTTCGCGCAATTTCACAGCTTGATGATGAGGGTCAACCCTTTGATGTCGTCACCGTTGCAGAATGGCTGGATAACCATCAGCAGCTTGATGATGCCGGTGGTTTAACCTACCTCGCTGCCCTCGCAGAAAAAACCCCTGGTGCGAGTAATGTTAAAGCCTATTCTGACATTGTTAGAAAACGTTCGGTGTTAAGGCAGTTAATTCAGGCAACCAATACCATCAGCGAGAATATCTTTAATCCTGAGGGGCAGACCAACGAACAGATACTGGATCATGCGGAAAAAACCGTATTTGAGATTTCTGAAAAAGAATCAAAGGGCCGTAGAAATTACGACACTATCAAAGACCTGCTGGTAGGCGCGCTGGATAAAATTGATGAATTATTTCATCGAGACAGTCCCATCACCGGCGTTGCAACGGGCTATGAAGATCTTGATGAAAAAACAGCAGGCTTGCAACCTTCTGATCTGATCATCATCGCCGGACGACCCTCCATGGGCAAGACTGCCCTGGCAATCAACATTGCTGAACATGCTGTGATTAAGGAAAAACTTTCAGTTGCCGTGTTTAGTATGGAAATGCCCGGTGATTCATTGGCGATGCGCATGATGTCTTCCCTGGGAAGGATCGATCAACATAAGATACGTACCGGTAAGCTCAAGGATGAAGATTGGCCGAGATTAACCTCGGCTGTTGAGATACTGAAAGATGCAAAATTATTTATTGATGACACGCCGGCATTAACACCTTCAGAAATCAGGGCCCGTTGTCGTCGAATTTACAGAGAACATGATGGTCTTGATCTGGTTATTATTGATTATCTGCAGTTGATGCAGGTTACCGGGACCACTGAAAATCGTGCGACAGAGATTTCCGAAATCTCGCGGTCACTCAAAGCCATGGCAAAAGAACTGAAGGTGCCCGTTGTTGCGCTATCACAGCTGAACAGAAGTCTTGAACAACGACCTAATAAACGTCCAGTAATGTCCGATCTTCGTGAAAGTGGCGCGATTGAACAAGATGCTGATTTGATCATGTTTATTTATCGGGATGAGGTCTATAACGAAGACACGATGGATAAAGGTAAGGCCGAACTCATTATTGCCAAACAACGAAATGGACCTATTGGTATGGTGCCTCTGACTTTTCTTGGTCAGTACACACGTTTCGAAAATTATATTCAGGATAAGAATTTCCCTACCACTACCAATAGTGGATTCTCGGGCGGAGGGTATGACAAAGGAGGATATGAGTGAGTCGACCTGCAAAGGTTGTCATTAGTCTTTCCGCGCTTCGTCATAATTACAGTCGTATTCGCACATTAGCACCTGATTCCAGAATCATGGCCATCGTCAAGGCAGACGCCTATGGACATGGTATTGCCCCTATAGCCCAATCACTCGAAGGTGCTGATGCCTTTGGTGTTGCCTGCCTGGAAGAGGCCAGAGAATTAAGACAGGCGAACATCAAACAACGTATCAACCTGCTGGAAGGCCCTTATGCCGGAGAAGAGTTGAGTGAGATAAGTGAACTGGAACTGGATATTGTTGTTCACGATATTTCGCAAG
>QNEM01000151.1 GCA_003645215.1 Gammaproteobacteria bacterium | reverse complement strand
GTCGTTCCTTTCGGTTGATAGCCAAGTTATCAAAAAGTCCATAAAAAAATACTTTCCAGAACAAGACTCTCCGTAGCAATATATGTCCGATCCAAAAACACCTGAACGTATTCAAAAGGTTCTGGCCCGTATGGGCCTGGGTTCGCGACGCGAAATAGAGTCATGGATCAAGGCAGGACGCATAAAGGTCAATGGTTCGCTGGCCAAACTGGGCGATGTGATCACCACGGATGATCGGGTCCAGTTGGATAAAAAACAGATAAAATTTCCAAAGAAAACAGATTCCAGGCCAAGAGTTATTGCCTACCATAAGCCTGCTGGCGAAATTTGTACTCGAAAAGACACCGAGGGCAGGGCCACCGTATTTACCAATTTGCCACGTTTGAAGGGTTCGCGTTGGGTCAGTATAGGCCGCCTGGATATCAATACTTATGGCCTACTGCTGTTTACCAATGATGGGGATCTGGCTAATCGCTTAATGCATCCTTCATCGGGCATAGACCGTGAATATGCAGTTCGGGTGGTAGGCAAGGTTGATGAAGATATGCTCAGGCAATTGCAGGAAGGTGTGGAGCTTGATGATGGCCCGGCGCATTTCTCTGACATTGTTGATTCTGGAGGGGAGGGTGCCAATCACTGGTATCACGTCACGCTCATGGAAGGACGTAACCATGAAGTGAAGCGACTTTGGGAATCCCAGGGAATTACTGTCAGTCGCCTGATCCGTGTTCGTTTTGGCCCGGTATTCTTGCCCCGAAATTCACGGGTGGGAACAGTCAGGGAACTGGATGACAAAGAGATCGATGCATTATATGAATGGTTGGATATAAAACCCGAAGCCAGACCTCCGGTACAGCCAAAGAGAGGCGCAAGGCCCGCCAGGAATAAGTCCCCCCGCAGGACGTCCCGAGGAAGATAAATCCCGCCACTTGTAATGAAACAACAGCAGTTAATGGTCGTTTACCAGCGTTTAATTGGAGCCTATGGAGATCAGTGCTGGTGGCCAGCGGATTCAAACTTCGAAGTGATGGTCGGGGCAGTATTAACGCAAAACACGGCCTGGACCAATGTCGAGAAGGCCATAACAAATCTAAAACATGCCGACAGCTTGACGCTTGAAGCCCTGTTGGCCTTGTCTGATGAGGCCCTGGCCCAACTTATCCGGCCTTCGGGCTATTTCAATATCAAGGCCAAAAGATTGAAAAATCTATGCCTGTGGCTGGCTGAAAATGGTGGAGAGTCAAAGTTGGCAGTAGTTGATACAGGAACTCTGCGCTCATCGTTGCTACAGGTGAACGGTGTTGGGCCGGAAACTGCGGACGATATTCTGCTCTATGCCTTTGCCAGACCTGTGTTTGTCATAGATACTTATACCCGACGCTTATTTACCAAACTTTGCCTGATTCAAGGGACTGAGCCTTATGAAGACCTGCGCCAGATCTTCGAGGCTGAACTGGAAGCAGATACCAGTTTATTTAATCAATATCATGCCCTCATTGTCAGACATGCCAGGGAAAAATGTCAGCAAACGGCAGATTGCAGGCATTGTGATGTAGAAAGGGAAATTTAATGTACTTTTGGGGCTGCCATTAGTGTACTAAGACCCTCAAATATATTAAGATTCCCGCCCTTTCAGGCATGGACATAAGCATAGAATGACACAACGTAGGCCGTTAGTTGCAGCGAACTGGAAAATGAATGGATCGCTGGCCAGTATCCGTCCTTTACTGAAAGGTATATGTAGTGGTCTGCAGGCAAAATGTGATGCTGAAGTCGTCATCTGTCCACCCTATGTCTATTTGGCAGAGCTGACAGATAAACTGGGTAATTCGGGGATAATTTCAGGTGCGCAAAACCTGTCGCATCTTGAATCTGGCGCATTCACTGGAGAGATATCAGCAGACATGCTGAAAGATTTTTCCTGTAAGTATGTCATTGTCGGCCACTCGGAACGCAGGGCACTCTATGGCGAGACCGATGGCCTGGTTGCAGCGAAATTTATGCGGGGACAGGATGCGGCACTGGTGCCGATACTCTGTGTTGGTGAGCAACTGGCAGAAAGGGAATCCGGAGATACGGAAGTAGTAATTGAGAGACAGCTGAACGCTGTCATCGAACTGGCCGGGATAAAGGCATTTAACGATGCCGTGATTGCCTACGAACCAGTCTGGGCGATTGGAACAGGTGAAACTGCGACACCAGATCAAGCGCAGGAAGTACACGCATTCGTGAGATTATTACTGGCCAGGCATGATGATGCAGTGGCCGATAAAATCAGGATACTTTACGGGGGTAGTGTTAAAGCTGCCAACGCAGTCGAAATTTTTAACATGGTTGATGTTGATGGAGGTTTGATCGGTGGTGCCGCTTTGGACGCCGATGAATTTCTCAGCATTTGTCATGCAGCAAGAGGTAGTTGAGTTCATGGAATCATTACATTTAGTTTTACTTGTCGCACAGGTGGTCATTGCCGTCAGTCTGATAGGCTTTATTCTCATTCAGCATGGCAAAGGTGCTGATGCAGGCGCAGCTTTTGGTAGCGGTGCATCTTCAACGGTGTTCGGTAGCCAGGGATCGGGCAATTTCCTGACCAAGGCAACAGCCGTACTCGCATTTCTGTTTTTAAGTAACAGTCTGCTCCTGGGCTATATGGCAACGCAGCGGGTAGTAGAACCCACGAGTATCATGGACAGCCAACCAGTAGTCGTTGAAGAAATCATCACGACGGATGTCCCGGTAATGGATACAACTGAATCTGATATTCCTGCTATTCCCGAAGAGTAGGTTTCCTCGAATTAATATTATTGGTTTTATCTCACCGGATTTAATCAACAAGCCGATGTGGTGGAATTGGTAGACACGCTATCTTGAGGGGGTAGTGCTTTAGGGCGTGCCGGTTCGACTCCGGCCATCGGCACCAATTAGTACATTACAATCATCCTCTAAGAAATGAACGGTTTCGAGAAAAAGTTGAAGAGACCTTAAAACGACAGGTAGGATACGCAAAACGCGGAAGGCCGAAACTGGTAAAAATTTAATCACTCCGAACCCTTTCATTATTGCACATTGGAGCTGGGCACGCATCCATCGTTGGGCTGGTTTAGAGATTGAAGAATTACCACACCTCAAACGTTGGCTCGGTCAGATTGAGGCGCGTCCTGCTTGTGCCAAAGGAGCTGCAGTCCCACACGCAACTACTTACCACGAGCCCGATGAAAACGCCGATGAAATGGCCGCAGCAATTCAAAGCATGGTGATGAAGTAAAGAAATGAGGAAATGTAGTACCACAAAGGCGTTTCTTATTTAAACCAGCCCTCCACAGTGTCTGTTACCGCACCACCGGCGTCTTTCACTTTATCCACAGCTTTATGTTGTTGTATATTTTATTCGGGTTCTGTAAGTCATATTCAACACTCCATCTTTTTGCTATAAGATTAAAGCGTTGCGTTGACCAGTTGAAATCACCAGCGAGAGCGGACGTCCGACTGTACCCTTTGACATGGTATTATTCGACAATAGAAGATATTAAAAATTAAAAGAACCTGACTTTATTCGAATAATGATTAAATATTAAAATTATGACTATGGAAAAAAAGATTATCGATGTTGTTTCCAGCCAGCGTGATTTCTTTAATACAAAGGTAACGCATAAATTTGAAACCCGTATTGAATGTTTAAAAAAGCTAAAGTCCGGTCTCCTAAAATATGAAGATGAATTTAATGCCGCATTGAAAGAGGATTTAGGAAAGTCTGGGTTTGAGACATATCTCGCTGAAACAGGGTTTTGTCAGCACGAACTCACAGAGACAATCAAGAAACTCAAAAAGTGGATGAAGCCTAAACGAACGTTGACATCCATGCTGGTACAGCCTGCTACCAGCATGATCCATTATTCCCCGCTTGGTGTTAACTTGATAATCGCGCCATACAATTACCCTGTTAATCTGACATTCTCTCCACTGATTGCTGCGATTGCCGCCGGTAATACTGCGGTGATCAAGACTTCCGAGATGACCCCGGCTTGCAGTGAAGTCACCAGGCAGTTGATAGAGGAAACATTTGAGACAGAATATATTGCTTATATACCTGGTGAAGTTGAAGAAACCACTATTTTACTGGCGCAAAAGTTTGATCATATTTTCTTTACGGGTAGCACGCGAGTCGGGTCTATTGTTATGAGTGCAGCGGCAAAAAATTTAACCCCAGTGACATTGGAGTTGGGAGGGAAAAGCCCCTGCATAGTGCATGATGATGCGAAGCTTGATATTGCCATTAATCGTATTGTTAATGGTAAATTCTTAAATGCAGGCCAAACATGTATTGCTCCGGACTATGTGTTAGTACAAAAAAATATTAAAGAAGTATTTCTTGAAAAACTGAAACAGCGAATAATCGATAGCTATGGCGAAGATGCGTCGACCAGCCCGGATTACGGTCGCATTGTTAGCGACGGACATTTTGAACGCATTTCAAATATGATCGAACAAAATAAAGTGGTTGTCGGTGGAGAAACGAATGCAAGTAAAAAATATATTGCACCTACCGTCATGCGTGATGTGACATTGGCGGATAAAGTGATGTCTGAGGAAATATTTGGACCCGTATTACCCGTATTGGATTACACTGGTTTTGAGGAGGTATATTCCACAATAGCACAATTACCCCAACATCCACTGGCCTGCTATATCTTTAGCGAGGACAAATCAATTCAGCAAGAGCTAATTTCCAATATACAGTTTGGCGGTGGTTGTATTAACAATTGTGTGTTTCATATTGCCAATTCATATCTTCCGTTTGGCGGTGTCGGGGAAAGTGGAATTGGCAGTTATCATGGCATTAATGGGTTTGAGCGTTTTTCCCACAAGAAGAGCGTACTCAAATCAGCAACATGGATGGACAATACGCTCTTGTATGCCCCTTATGGTAATAAAGTAAAATTCCTTCGCTGGATTATGAAGTAGTACGAGACCCGTATAGCTACGGGATAAAGTGTTGCGTCGACCGGTTGAGGTCGCCGCATGAAGCGGACATTAGACTAGATGGAAGTATTTTTAATTTTCTAACTGTGATATCTACAACCTGTGTGTTCTCAAAGGTATAACCATTGATACGCAGGCTGGTGCCAGAATTAAAGGGGCCGGAGTCTGAAGAATCCCCACGAATAATCATAAAAACATGATCTAAAACAAGACGTTAGTGTTTTCGTTTGCTTTAAAATGAACCTGCAAGACGAGAAGTGATCATTAAAGGTGTT
>QNEM01000150.1 GCA_003645215.1 Gammaproteobacteria bacterium | reverse complement strand
GAGTTGGCTCTTTAACAGGAAAATCTTCCGTATGGGATGATGGCAAGGCAAGAATCAGTATTCAATTCTTCAACGACAAGGTTAAGCTCAAAAATTTTGGTGCCACTGAAAAAGAAGGTTCTTGACTCCTGAAGTTAAACTATCCTTTTCCTGGCAGGCTCTTGAAATAATTCATTAGAAGAGCATTCTCAAACCAACACACGCCAGCACAATAGCAAAAACACGCTTTAAAATGTCCACAGGCATGGAATGAGCGAGCTTCGCACCAACCGGGGCAAATAATACGCTGGTAATAAGTATCAGTATCGCGGCAGGCCAATAAACATAACCAATGGTGTTTTCTGGAAGAGAATTGGAATCCAGTCCGGTATAAATCATAGCCAGGGTGCCAGCCAGGGCAATCGGAAAACCACAGGCTGACGAGGTTGCAACGGCCTTACGTATATTTACGTGACACCATACTAAAAATGGTACTGTCAAGGTACCACCACCGATCCCCAGAATCGTTGATAATGTCCCTATCCCTCCTCCGGCGATTAGCATCCCATTACGTCCGGGTAATGATCTTTGTGCTGATGGTTTTACTGAAAATTCAATCTGAAATGCGACTAATATTTCAAATATCCCGAATAGCCTGCGTAGAATATCGCTGGAGATATAATCAGCGAGAAATGCGCCAAATACTGCGCCTATGATTATCCCCGGAGTTAGAAGGAAGACCTGCGGCCATAAAACCGCTTGATGTTTGTGGTGTGCATAACTTGATGAAATCGAAGTAAATACGATGGTAAATAAAGACGTTGCAACTGCCAGGTGCATGAGTATATCGGCGGGCATGCCCTGCCATATAAACAAAAACAGAAGTGCGGGAACAATTAATATTCCCCCTCCTAGCCCAAGCAAGCCACCAACAAGCCCTGCTACCACACCCAGCACAAGATAAGCAGACCAGACAAACAAATCAGCAGGCATTGTTCGAAAGGTTTTCCTTGGTAATCATACGGGGCATTATGGCATAGGCGCTCGGCCAGGTATAAAAATGACAAATCTCTCTAACATAAACAACTCGATATACATAAAGAATATTGATACTTTGCTTATCGCAATGAGCCTGTCATCCAAGAACACAGTTTTATTAAAGAAAATGCCGTCTGTTTCCACAGCGGATGTCATGCGCATTTTTCTGACGCTCATTATTTTTATTTTACCACTAACCATCAGCCAGCAAATTTCTGCAGCCACACTCAAGGAACAACGCCAGCAATATCTTGTTGCAAAAAAAGCCCTCGAAGCAGGGAAGATTAAAACCTTCACCACGCTCAGTGAGCAGCTGAAGACCTATCCGCTCTATGTTTACCTGAGATATAACTATCTGCGGCCACGACTACATAAAATTGATGATGCAGAGATCAAGGCATTCATACGCTCATACCCGGATTTCATCTCCATCGATACCTTTAAAACAAGCTGGCTGAAACTACTTATCAAACAAAGGAAGTGGCAAACTTTTCTGGATAATTACACACCACAAAAGAATCTCAAACTACGCTGCCAACAATTACAGGCCCGTATTAACACCAATAACGATACCTATCTGTTAGAGGATACCCGCACACTCTGGTTGACCGGTAAATCGTTGCCACCCCAGTGTGATACCGCCTTTGCCAGACTTTATAAAAGTCAGCTGATGACGAATGAACTTGTCTGGGAACGTGTGCAACTGGCAATGGAAAGCGGTAATACTGGGCTGGCGAATTATCTCAGTAAACGCTTGAATAAAGACTACAAATACTGGGCCAGACAATGGGTAGCTATGCATCATAACCCTTCAGTGGGAACTAAAAACCCACAATTCCCGGACACGGCGGTTGCGCGAGAAATTTTACTTTATGGAATAAAACGCCTGGCAAGACAAAATATCACCCGTTCCTTGAGTAATTGGCAAACGCTGCAAGACGATTATAATTTCACCCCTGTAGAAATTGATAATGTTAATCTTGTCATCACTGTCCGTGCGGCAAAAAATAAATATTCCAAAGCTGCTGAACTCCTGGATAAGCTGAACCCAATGCTGGACAGTGATGAAATTTTTCACTGGCGTCTCCGCACTGCACTCAAAAACAATGACTGGCAAAGACTTTACCGCTGGACCAAAGATGAGCCGCCTGAGATAGCATCCATTAAATATCGCTGGATATACTGGCGTGGCAGGGCGCTTGAAAAAATTGGAGATATCGAAAAAGCAAATGAATCCTATGCATCAATAGCTGGTGAACGTGACTATTATGGCTTTCTTGCAGCCGACCGCATTGGGGCAGAATATAAAATGAATCATCACCCCTTACCGGCAGATCCCGAGGCAAAAAATAAAATTTCACATATGCCAGGTATACGTCGGGCCAGGGAATTATTTGTCCTCTATGGTGATTACCGGGCCAGGCGCGAATGGCAACACACCCTGATTTCCATGACAAATTACCAGAAGCAAATTGCAGCACAAATCGCCTCGGAATGGGGTTGGTATGATCGTGCTATTTTTACCATGGGTGCTGCACATGCCTATGATGACTTAGAGCTGAGATTTCCTATCACCTACCTCGATGAAATACAAAAATATGCAAATAAAAGAAACCTGGATGCCGGTTGGATATTTGCCTTGATGCGATCAGAAAGTGCATTTATGGAAAAAGTGAAGTCGCCTGCAGGGGCATTGGGACTGATGCAGATCATGCCAGCAACAGGAAGATTAACCGCCAGGAAAATTGGCATGAAAAAATTTCGCACCAACGATCTCCTCATCGCCAAAAAAAATATCGCACTCGGGACTGCCTATATGAAAGAAATGCAGGATAGATTTAATGGCAGCTACATATTAGCAACTGCAGCATACAATGCCGGGCCTGGACGATCGATTAAATGGTCGCCGAAGAAAGGTTGCAAGGAACCCGATATCTGGGTGGAACAAATTCCATTCAATGAAACCAGAGGCTATGTGAAGCGGGTTATTTTTTATGCCAGTATTTACGATTGGCGCCTGGGACATGAAGTCATCCCGCTTAAACAAAGGATGAACACTATCTACCCCTATAAATCAAAGGCAAGCCAAATACCTTCAACCATAGTTTGTTTTAATTAATACATCTAAACTGGACACGGCAAACAGGATTTCCAGGCATCAATAATTTATAATACTTGCCAATGGAAATATATCTTGTGGGTGGTGCCGTACGTGACAAATTGCTTGGGAAACCAGGCAAAGATAGCGACTGGGTTGTCGTTGGTAGCACGCCAGAGGAAATGGAGGAGCAGAACTTCAAGCCTGTCGGTAAAGACTTCCCCGTTTTTTTACATCCTGAAACAAAAGAAGAATACGCGCTCGCACGCACTGAAAGAAAGTCAGGAAAAGGCTACAAGGGTTTTACCTTTCATACTTCTACAGATATCACGCTGGAAGAAGATCTGGCCAGGCGTGACTTAACCATTAATGCCATTGCTGAAGATCATAGCGGTAAGCTGATAGATCCGTTCAATGGCAAGCAAGATATTGAAGACAAGATTCTGCGACATGTATCACCGGCGTTTGTAGAGGATCCTTTACGTGTACTCAGGGTTGCCCGATTTGCCGCACGCTTCGGGTTTCGTATTGCGCCAGAGACCATGTCTCTCATGAAAGAGATTTCAAAATCAGGTGAACTTGAGACATTAGTCCCCGAGCGGGTCTGGAATGAACTGGAACAGGCCATGGGAGCAACCTACCCTTCGCGTTTTATTCTGGCATTACAGGCTTGTCATGCCCTGGGCAGTCTTTTTCCAGAGGTTGAACGACTGTTTGGTGTTCCACAGCCGGAAAAATATCATCCGGAAATTGACACGGGCATTCATACCTTAATGTCGCTGAATCAGGCCTCGCGCCTGAGTCAGGATCCACAGATCCGTTTCGCCACCCTGGTCCATGATTTGGGAAAAGGAACCACACCTAAAGAAAAGTTACCCAGCCACCATGGCCATGAAGAGCGTGGCGTGAAACTTATTCAAGCACTGTGCAAACGTTACCGGGCACCCAAACAATACCAGGAGCTGGCGATCCAGGTTTCAAGACACCATTTCACATGCCACCGTATCGAGGAAATGCGTGCTGAAACAATTCTGAAAAAGCTGGAGTCCATGGATGCCTTTCGAAGACCAGAACGCTTCAGGAAATTCCTGATCTGTTGTGAAGCCGATGCCAGAGGTCGAACCGGCTTTGAAGACCGCGCCTATCCACAAGCTGATTATTTCCAACAGGCCCTGGATGCTGCAAATGAAGTCGATACTGAAAGCCTCAGGCAACAAGGGCTGGAAGGTAGGGCCATGGCCGAAGCTATCAAGATCGAGAGAATAAACTTGATAAGTGATAGCTTCACGGCCAGAAAATAAATAGAAAGTCGGAAATGAATCAACTAACTTATCAGAACACATTAAATCTTTTCTAGAGGAGAACATTAAATGAGCAAACCAGTCAGGGCTGCAGATGAACCATTTATCGTTGATGTCGAAGCAGGTAAATCTTATTACTGGTGTGCCTGTGGAAAAAGCAAGACGCAACCATTCTGTGATGGTGCACATGCCGATACAGATATAACGCCAGTTCAATATGATGCGAGTGAATCAACTACTGTTTATTTCTGTGGCTGCAAGGCAACAAAAAATCAGCCACTCTGTGATGGTAGCCATAAAAACTGAAATTACAGGAATAAATAAAGCAGGATTGTCCCCAGTAACAGGCGATACACAACATAAGGCAGCATGCCTGTCTTTTCGATGAACCTTAGAAAGAGACTGATCGTCAGCCATGCAGCGAGCCATGAAAAAATAAAGACAATTGCAAAAGAGATAACATCGGTCGTACCGCCGCTCCTGATTAGCAAAAGAGTTTCATAACTCCCGGCAAAAATTATCACAGGGATAGACAACAAAAATGAAAATCGTGCTGCTGTCTTTCTGTCAAGGCCAAGCATTAAACCTGCTGTTATTGTGATCCCGGATCTTGAAGTGCCAGGAATTAATGCCAGGATCTGAGCAAGGCCGATCCAGATAATATCTTTCAGGCACAATGTTTCATTATCCCGGTTTCTCTTTCCCTTTTTATCCGCCCACCATAACAAGAGCCCAAAGAAAATCGTAGCAACCGCAATAATCAACGGTTCCCGGAAATATTTCGCGACAAAATCATGCCCTAAAAAACCAACTATTAAGATAGGGATCGTTGCAAGACACAGGAACCAGAACAGTCGAGCATT
>QNEM01000149.1 GCA_003645215.1 Gammaproteobacteria bacterium | reverse complement strand
ATGTCTACACTTTAAACCCAATTAAATATATTTCAAGGAACAGTTTGTTTTACAAGACCCTAACGCAAACTAATAACCGGCCAGTCTCGTTTTTCTGCTTCAGCTTTCAGGACATCATCCGGGTCAACGGCGATGGGGTGGGTGACTTGGTTGAGTAATGAGATATCATTGTGCGAATCACTGCGGAACCAGCTTGTTGTGTCAAAAAATTGTACCTGACCCTACTTAAATATTCTTAGTATAGAAACACCTGGGCACAATCCTGTGCATCCTCGAACAAATTAAAGATATCTGTTATGTCATCTCCATCACCAGCAACAACAGTTCCAGGAACTGATGCAGCAGTTGCTGAACAAGTCGCGAAAGTTGCTGCAAACATGGTATCAAAATCAGTTTCTGTACCACCATTAGGCTTGGTTAACCGTAAGATACCTGAATTAGGTAAACCATCATCAACCTTCACATCCAGTTCTCTGGCAATAGAGACCGGTACGTTTGGCCCGATATGCAGATTTAGACTGGCTGCAGCCACCCCTGAATATCCCACATTAACACTCAAGACCAGTGATCCAGAAAAGGCATTGGCAGGTGCATTTCCAGCATATATTACATCGGCTGTAGGTGCTGCTGTAGCAGGTATAAAACCACCACCCAGAAAACCAGCCCTGCCCAATTGCTCCCATACTGCTGCTCCCTCAGTATAGTTGTTATCAATACGACCATTACCATCACCACCGATATTAACTGTGACACCAAGGGCTGCCGTTGCGCTGTTTGGACAAGCGGCATTAGTCGTAGGGCACCAGTCGCCAGGAACCTGGCGATAACGATCGATAAAACCAAAATAGGCTGCCTGGATAGCTGAATTCTGATTCGCAAGGCTTCTTACTCTCGCACTATTGATCAGTTCCTGCCCTTTCAAAATACCACCCAACAGGAGGCCGATAATCGTTAATACGATTGCGACTTCTACGAGTGTGAAACCCGCCTGTTTTTTGTTGTTATTTTTCATCCTACATTCCCTTATTCACTTCCTGATACCTTCTGTGTTTTTGGGTATGGCGTATACTATACAAACTACGTTACAAACAGATTAATATAATAATATATTAAAAGGCTGTTTTTCAACAATCATGAGTCGATATTTTGAGCACTGTCCCTCTTTTACGGTGTCCGTTAAACCCAGTACACTTCAGATAGAAGCAAAAAACTAGCGTAAACTGATAACCGGCCAGTCTCGTTTTTCTGCTTCAGCTTTCAATACATCATCCGGGTCAACGGCGATGGGGTGGGTGACTTTGTTGAGTAATGGGATGTCATTGTGTGAGTCACTGTAGAACCATGTAGTTGTGGCTGCAAAATTATTTTCCTGCAACCACTGTTCATAACGAGTCACTTTGCCTTCTGCGTAGGAGGGTGTGCCGCTGAGTTTGCCTGTGTATTTACCATCAAGCATCTCGGGCTCTGCTGCGATCAGATTATCGATATTAAACAGTTCTGCAATAGGGGCTGTGATAAAACTATTGGTAGCAGTAATGATTAATAGTTCGTGGCCCATATTACGGTGATCTTCAATCAGGTCGATGGCCTTGGGCAGCATAGCGGGCCAGATTTTCACATTAAGAAAACGTTCTCGCCAGGAGAGTATTGTCTTCATGTCATTCTCGGCCAGGGGACGAAATTGAAACTCCAGGAAAGCATTAATATCCAGGCTGCCTTCCAGGTAATCCTTGTAATAGCGATCATTTTCTTTCTGGTGTACCGCGGCATCGACATAGCCATTCTCACCGAGGAATTGCCCCCAGAGATAATCACTGTCGCCAGCTAATAAGGTGTTGTCTAAATCAAATATCGCTAAATTCACTTGTTTATAGCCTTGCCCGTGTAAAAGTGATTTATAGTCTATGTTGATTGCCTGTGAAGGTAAAATATTATATTGAAATTTGCGGTTACACTGTGTGTGTGGAAGAATCAGGTAAAAAGCATTCTTGAGGTAACTTTGTGATTGATTCAGACGGATTTAGGGCCAATGTAGGCATTGTCCTGAGTAATGAGGTAGGGCAGGTGTTTTGGGCCAAACGTATTGGACAAGATGCCTGGCAATTTCCCCAGGGTGGTATCAAGCCGGATGAAAGTGCCGAGGTTGCCATGTACAGGGAATTAAGGGAAGAGGTCGGTCTTCTACCAAAACATGTAGAGATAGTCGGTTGTACCAATGACTGGCTGAAATACTGGCTGCCGAAAAAATTTATTCGGCATAACTCTTTGCCCTTGTGTATTGGCCAGAAACAAATCTGGTATTTATTAAAACTGGTGGCGGATGAAACACATGTAAACCTGGCGCACTCAGGAAAACCGGAGTTCGACCATTGGGAGTGGATAGATTACTGGACACCTGCCAGCAAGGTCATCGATTTCAAGAGAAACGTCTATCAGCAGGCACTGGACGAATTTGCCCCTTTTCTATTTCCCGGATTTGGTAGAAATTAAAAGCCAGATTTACTGTTGTTTCTGTGACATCATAAACATCACTTCTGGCATGACTTGCCGCACCGATTTGTTACTTATCTTTGTTATGTAACCTCTCTTGAAGTGAGGCGGAAATCTTTTTTCTGTTAACCATGCATTCAGCTCTTCAAGTTTTACAGCGCATTGTTTCATGGCAACGTCGATCACATGTCGAGGATCATTATAGTTTGCCACTTCATTGTAAGAGGTCTCTGTCATACATTCATCATAACTGACTTTAAACTCATCCATCATGTTATAGTCTTCTCTGGTTACTTCAGAATGTGAGATGTATTCAGGTTCTGAATTTGCTTCCGGGCTGGTGTCTGCTTCTTCACCTGCGGTGACATAAACAGGGCATAGAGTTAATAATAACAATACAAGTTTTATCAGTCGGTTTTTCATTATTTATAATACCTTATTGAATTTTGCCAATGTTCCATGACGCTAATAGTTTGAGCTGCGGCAGTATAATGCAACGTACCTCGAAGTGTTAGTGATAATATATCCAGCGACATGAACTCTTTCCCCGAGATAATTAATCCTGTTCGCATTCTGTCAGCCAGTGACAAAATCAGTCAGACACCTGCCTTTGTTTATGATGAAACTGTAATCATAGACAGATTGGCTGCCTTGTCTGAAGTCAGGACCAATAGCGGCTGCAAAGTTCTATATTCAATTAAGGCCGCTCCCCTGGGTGGTTTATTGCAAACGATAATTGAATACGTTGATGGTTTTTCAGCAAGTTCATTATTTGAGTGCCAGATCGCCAAAGAGATAATTGGCGGCATAGCAGACAACAAGGGCACTATTCATATTACTTCTCCCGGCTTGAGAGAAGAAGATGTTAAATCAATTGCGAATTACGCAGATTATATTTCTTTTAATTCCATGAACCAGTGGCAGCAATATAAAAACCTGGTGAATGGAAAACTGAATTGTGGTTTGCGTTTAAATCCGGAGAAATCATTTGCCAGAGACGAACGTTATGATCCCTGTCGCAAGTATTCGAAACTTGGCGTTCCTGTGTCCCGGGTGGCCAACGAAAATCTTCAGGGAATACAGGGGATTCATCTGCACAACAATTGTGAGTCGAACGACTATACGGAGCTGAAGCAAACACTTGAACATATTTGTGAGTTACTGGATCCAGAACTTGAAAATTTACAATGGATAAATCTTGGTGGTGGCTATTTTATTGATGATGCAGAACAACTGCATGAACTTGAGAAGATCATCAAGGATCTGAAAGATAAATATACGCTGGATGTTTTTATCGAACCGGGGAAAGGGATTGTTGGATCTGCCGGTTTTCTGGTTGCATCAGTAGTAGATATATTTGCGTCCGACGGTAAACAAATAGCAGTACTCGATACAACGGTAAACCATTTACCGGAAGTGTTTGAGTATCAATACAAGCCACATATTTTGCAGGAAGACCCCGAGGGACAATATGAATATCGTTTGGCAGGGTGCAGTTGTCTTAGTGGTGATTTATTTGGCGATTATCATTTTCAGCAGGCCCTGGAAATTGGTAGTAGAGTGACTTTTAAAAATGTTGGGGCTTATATGCTGGTTAAGGCGAGTATGTTTAACGGTATTAACCTGCCTACAGTAAATGTTTTAAAGTCTGACGAAACCCTGCTTATGGAAAGAGAATATTCATACGAGGATTTTAGAAATAAATACTAGGGCACTCCTATTATCTGTTCTTTTTAATAAATTCCCCCAGCATTTTAAATTCATCGCCTCTGGCACTTCCCTGGCGCCAGATTAAACCGATTTCCCGACGGCTGCTTTTTGGCATGGCCTGGGTTTTTATATTTGTGTTCTTTAGCATGGGTGAATCCTTGGCCATCTCAGGCAAATAGGTAATACCCAGATCAGCTTCAACCATTTCGATCAGGGTCAACAGGCTGCTCGCTGCAAAGTGGCTGACCTTGTTCATATTGCGAATCTTGCATGCAGAAAGTGCGTGGTCACGAAGACAATGGCCGTCTTCAAGTAAAAGAATACTTTCCGATTGCAGATGATCAATAGTAATTTTTTGTTTGTCTATAAACTGACTGCCAGCCTTATAAGCCAACAGGAACTGATCATTAAAAAGTTTCATCTTCTCAACATTTCGTAATTCGTAAGGGAAGGCGATCAATACCACATCCAGCTCACCGCTCATCAATCTTTCATAGACACGCTGCGTTGTGTCTTCCTGTAGAAACAATTGTAGTTGGGGAAAATGAGAACGCAGCTTAGGTAATATTTTAGGTAGCAAGAAGGGTGAGATTGTCGGGATAATCCCTAACCTTAACTTACCAGAAAAAGGCTCACTATTAACCTGTGCCATATCCATCAGCGCTTCAAGATCCCGAATCACCAGCCGTGCCTGCACCACGATTTCCTGACCCATAGCTGTAATTGTCACGCTTTTGTTGGTACGATCAAACAGCTGCGTGCCTAGTGTCGATTCGAGTTCACGAATGGCAACACTAAACGCAGATTGAGACACAAAACATGCCTCTGCGGCCTTGCCGAAATGTCCATGTTTCTCCAACTCAATGAGATAGCGCAGTTGTTTAACAGTTGGCAGCTTCATAATATTCAATATCCTATAAAATCTATCATAACAATATAATCATTCAATTATATAAATCAATAAATAATCCCTAGAATGAGCCAACAATTTGTAGAAATCTGTTGATTTTCAATAAAATATTTAATAAACAGGAGTAAATAAAATGCCTTTAAATGTACCTAATATAGTTTTTAAAACCCGTGT
>QNEM01000148.1 GCA_003645215.1 Gammaproteobacteria bacterium | reverse complement strand
AGGGTGCAACAGTAAGTAAAATAGATGCCCCATCAATTCATGTCAGCATGTTGATTCCATTGTTACTGATGGCACTTGCTTTCAAGTGCTTTTACGCCTCAATGGTGCTGGTTCGGGCGCGCTCTGAAATATTAATGTATGAACGTAATAGTTCGTGGGCCAGTAAACTTGCTTTAAAGAGGGGCTCAAAAAATGCATGATTTTTTTCATATGGGTGGTTACGCCTTGTATGTATGGTCCACCTATGGTCTGGCCTTTATTGTGCTTGTCCTTAATATCATCATCCCATTACGTCGTGAGAAAAAATTGCTTAAATCCATTGCTGCTAAAACAAAACGTAAAAACTCATTATGAATCCACATCGACGAAAGCTTTTAATCACGGCGACCTTTATCGTTGTTGGTGTGGCTGCAGCAACGTTGCTGGGCCTTAAAGCCTTCCAGGAAAATCTCTTGTATTTTTACAGCCCAAGCCAGATAGCAGCCGGTGAGGCTCCACTAACAAGATCGTTTCGTGCAGGTGGTCTGGTTGTGGAAGGCAGTGTCACACGAGATCCGGAAAGTCTGATTGTTCAGTTTGTCCTCACAGATACCATTGAGAACATTACAGTTGTGTATGATGGTATTTTGCCCGACCTCTTTCGTGAGGGTCAGGGCATTGTGGCAAACGGCAATCTGCAAGCTGATGGCAAATTCGAGGCATTCGAAGTCTTGGCGAAACACGATGAAAATTATATGCCTCCAGAGGTTGCTGATGCCCTGACCAAGGCTGGAGTAGATATGTCTTCTGGTAAAGGACACCTGCAACAGTGATCCCGGAGCTTGGCCAATTCGCCCTTATTCTCGCCCTGTGCATGGCGATCATCCTGGCAGTTTTTCCCATCGTAGGCGCTGCTCGTAATAATAGCTACTGGATGTCATTGGCCCTACCAGTAGCACGCACGCAGTTTTTATGTCTTGTCATCGCCTTTGCTGCACTGGTTTATGCCTTTATAACAAATGATTTCTCTGTGACTTATGTCGCTAACAACTCCAACACATTGCTACCAGTACAGTACAGAATATCTGCAGTATGGGGGGCGCATGAGGGATCATTATTACTCTGGGCACTGATACTGGGCATCTGGATGTTTGCAGTCACCCTTTTTAGCAGGGGGTTGCCCGAGGAATTTGTCGCAAGGGTATTGGGTGTGATGGGACTTATCAGTATCGGTTTCCTGCTGTTTTTATTACTGACATCCAATCCCTTTGAACGAATCTTAATGGCTCCACAAGAAGGTGCCGATCTGAATCCACTGCTGCAGGATCCGGGCTTAATTGTACATCCACCGATGCTTTATTTTGGATACGTGGGGTTTTCTGTCGCATTCAGTTTTGCGATTGCTGCCATGCTTGGAGGCCAGACTGATACGTCCTGGGCTCGCTGGGCCCGACCCTGGACAATAATATCCTGGGTTTTTCTGACATTAGGCATCGCCCTGGGAAGTTGGTGGGCCTACTACGAACTTGGCTGGGGTGGCTGGTGGTTTTGGGATCCGGTCGAAAATGCCTCATTCATGCCGTGGTTGGCAGGCACCGCACTGATACATTCCCTGGCGGCGACGGAAAAACGCGATATCTTTAAAAACTGGACCATATTACTGGCGATCTGTGCGTTCTCCCTGAGCCTGTTAGGTACCTTTCTGGTGCGTTCCGGTGTGTTAACTTCTGTACATGCTTTCGCCTCTGATCCAACCCGGGGAATCTTTATTTTAATCTTCCTCGGTGTCGTTGTAGGCGGTTCTCTACTACTTTACGCCATGCGTGCTCCGGCAATGGCGAGTATCGGTAAGTTCAGTTTAATATCACGCGATACATTTCTATTAATCAACAGCGTACTCCTTGTTGTCGTAATGCTGACGATCTTACTCGGTACACTTTATCCCCTGATTATTGAAGCAATGGGGCTGGGTAAATTGTCGGTAGGCGCTCCTTATTTCAATGCAGTGTTTATCCCTCTGATGATCCCCGTCACAATTGCACTTGGATTTGGAATGTTCACACGTTGGCGCAAGGATCAGTGGTCACGCATATGGGCAAAGACCCGAACGGCGGCCATCGCAAGCATTGTGATCGGAGGCTTATTGACGTTTATGCTGGTAGACAGTGCTATCCTGAAAACAGTTGCCGGTCTTTCTATCGCCCTGTGGATTTTGATTACCAGTATTGTCAGCCTGACTACACGAAGAAAATCACTGACATTCGGATTTTGTGGCATGTCTTCTGCTCATATTGGCCTGGCCATCACCATCATTGGAATCACCATTAGTAGTAACCACAGCCAGGAAGTCCACAAGCGCATGGGGCCAGGTGATCGTGTCGATGTGGCGGGTCATACATTTGAACTGGTTAAAATATCAGAATTACCAGGGCCTAATTACCAGGCAACGGAGGCCACAATCAACGTCTATCGGAACGATGAAATGATAACAAGCTTACGCTCCCAAAAACGTAATTATTTTGCCAGAGGTGGTATGCCGATGACAGAGGCCGGAATTGATCCGGGTCTGACTCGCGATATCTATGTCTCACTGGGCGAACCATTGGGAGAGGGTGACTGGAGTCTGAGATTCTACTATAAACCTTTTATCCGTTGGATATGGTTGGGTGCCCTGTTCATGGCTTTGGGCGGCATACTTGCTGCCATGGATAAACGTTTCAGACTAAAAAAGACAAAAAAGTCAGCCATTATTCTGGATAAAGACACGGTATTATCGACCACATGAGAATATCGTTATAGCATGAACCGTTACTTATTACCGCTTGCCCTGTTTGCTGTCCTGGTTCTGTTCCTGGCTATCGGTCTGGGGATTGACCCCAAGCGTGTGCCTTCACCGCTAATCGACAAACCATTGCCTGCCTTTAATCTGCCCAAACTGAAAACACCCGATTACAATATTAAATCTACTGATTTTTACGGAGAAGTTGTGCTTCTCAATGTCTGGGCATCGTGGTGTGTTTCATGCCGTGCAGAACATCCATTATTCGTTGAGTTAGCAAAAAGTAATAATGGCCCTTCCATTTACGGTATTAATTACAAGGATAAACGCACTGATGCTATCGAATGGCTCAAGTACTTTGGTAATCCCTATCAAGCCAGTGCATTTGATCAGCATGGCCTGACTGGTATTGATCTGGGTGTTTATGGGGTACCGGAAACCTACATAATTGATCGTTCTGGCATTATCCGTTACAAACATATTGGGCCGGTAACACAGGATGCTCTTAATAAAAAAATTATGCCACTTATAAAAAAACTTAAGGCATCCAACATATGAAATTATTATACCTATTCACACTTGTCGGGTGTCTGTTTATGTTTACAGATAGTATTGCCATTGATACTCCTGTGGAATTTGAAAACCAGGCAGATAAGCAGCGTTATAATAAACTCATTGAAGAATTACGTTGTCTTGTTTGTCAAAATCAATCACTGGCAGACTCTCACGCTGGACTGGCACAGGATCTGAGAAATGAGGTCTTTCGTATGGTCGTTGCAGGTGATTCAAATAAGGAAATTATAGAATATCTGATAACCCGTTATGGAGATTTTGTTCTTTATCGTCCCCCGGTAAAAAACACGACCTACCTTTTATGGTTTGGGCCATTCCTGATGCTTATTATAGCATTGGTCATAATTGTACGAGTTATCCGCGTACGTGCCAGTGATCTGACAATAGAAGATGAAGAGGAAGGTCACGATCTATCATGATGCTCTGGTCACTCATTACGTTAATGATCGTATTGTCACTGCTGATGGTATTACGACCTTTAATTTTCGGCAAGACCAGCCTTGATAATATGGATGCGTCTACTGTAGGCAGTTCATTCAAAAGCCAATGGCTAACAATAACTATTATTGTGCTGTTAGTCCCATCCGTTGCCATCAGTCTATATCTGACACTTGGTTCCCCCGATATTGTCAATCCTTCCGAAGATTCCCAGAATCTTGCACAAATGGAGCAGCGCACTATCACTGATATGATCAGTAAGCTTGAGAACAGACTGGAACAGGAACCAGATGATGTAGAAGGATGGAGCATGTTGGCACGTTCATACCTGGTGCTCCGTGATTATGAAAAGGCAGTTCTAGCCTTGCAGCGTTTATACGAACTGGTAGGAGACCAGCCAGACGTCATGCTGAGCTATGCAGACGCACTGGCGATGGTTAATGATGGAAAACTATCTGGCAAACCCAAAAAATTGATTGAAAAAGCCCTGGAGCTTGAGCCAGAAAATACTATGGGTTTGTGGTTGGCAGGGATAGCTTCAGCTGAGCTAGGGGATTATCAATCGGCCATAAATTATTGGCACCGTCTTGAACCCCTACTGCAAAATAATGATGCTGATTTGTCGAAGATCAGGGAAATGATAGCGCAAACAGAACAGAAACTTGGCAATGGCTCAACGGATATTGTTCCGCTTAAGGAGAATGCAAAATCCGAAAATGTGGTCACTGTCAATATTTCACTGGCTGAAGAATTAAGGGAAAAGACAGCGCCGGAGGATACACTATTCATTTTTGCCAAGGCGATAAATGGCCCGCCCATGCCACTTGCCGTAGTGAAACAGCAGGTTAGTGATTTGCCTGTTACAGTAACACTGGATGATTCTATGGCTATGATGCCGACGCAGAAGATTTCAAGTTTCACTCATGTATTAGTAAGCGCCCGTATCTCAAAATCAGGGAATGCTACTGCTCAACCGGGAGATATGGTTACCGAAGCATATTCGGTCACCGTAGGTCAGCAAGAACCAGTCAAGCTGATTATCGATAATGAAATTAAATCGAATTAAATCCTGAGATGGAAAGGCTTAGTAGCGTCGAGGCCCATATATTTTGACCAGATACCAGCCGAAGTACATATCGGAAAGTGTAATGTCTATGTCAAAATTATGAGATCAAGTGACACAAACCATTAGATGGTTTGAGATTAGTTGTAGACAGAATAATTATTTGACGCCTTTACTGATCAGATATTCAGAATACTCCTGGTCGGTACCATTTATGTGTGCAATCAACCAGGATTTGAGATATGCAAGTAATGATTCAATAGCGCCAGATTCATCCTTTTCATACGCTTCTACATAGCTATTTACTTTAGCAATCATTTCTTCGTGTTTCGCCTTATGCGGCACAAAACCAGGATAGTCATTATCCTCCATGAGGCCTTCCTCTCTGGTAAAATGATACACCGTATAGTCAACGACCTCGTCCATTGTCTGCTTTTCAAATTGCCTGTCCGTTTTATAATCAATGGCCGTCTGT
>QNEM01000147.1 GCA_003645215.1 Gammaproteobacteria bacterium | reverse complement strand
TATATTCTTCGTGTTAAAGTTCGTTGCTGTATTTACAATATTAATACGAGGAAACTTCACTATATATGCGGTCATACGCCTATAGTAAATTTGTTTAAAGAATTATGAAGAAATGTCCTTACTGTGCAGAAGAGATTCAAGATATAGCTATTAAGTGCCGTTTTTGTAATGAGTTTCTTGATAGACCTTCGCAGCCAGAAAAAATACAGTGGTATTTTTCAACAACTGCTGTTGTTATCGGTCTTCTTTCTGTTGGTCCATTTGCCCTGCCTTTGGTGTGGTTCCATCCACTCTATAAAAGAAACACCAAAATCATTCTGACGATCATTATTTCCGGTTTAACTATATGGACTTACTTTGTCACCAGGGAACTCATTCTGTATTTGATGCAGCAGTTAAAGATGCTGGGTGTGTATTAACTAAATTCCCTGGTAAAGGGAGGCAATTGCCATTATCTCAATATATTCGTGATAGATTTGTCTTGTTTCTTTTGTAGTTTTTCCAGATCAAGGCGCAATGCGGCAATTTTGTTAAGGCTAATTTGGCCAAACGCGTGTACTAGAAATAATCCTGTAAGGGAGGCAATTGCCATTAGCTCCTTATGTTCGGAAAATAGAATGGTATATGCTCCAACGGATACTACGGCAATATACAATGACCAGTCCACCAGCTGTATCATGAACATTTTAGATCTTATTTGTCCTATATTCATGAGACGAAGTATATATTAATTTGATAAGCAATAAGCAGGGTCAGATGATATTTTACATCTGTTTTTTATCAGCCATTTCATACAAACGACTAAGTTCTTCCTTCAGGCTATTGTCGGGCATATCCACACCAGCACGGCCATACCAGTATTGAGCATTGCCTATATCACCTTCAACTCGATGCAGGTAAGCATGAATAAGGCAGGATAATTTATCGGAATACTGCTGGACTAATTTGTGAGATTTCTCCCAGCTTCCATCACGGGCAAGGTCCAGTGCTTTTATGTGATCACATTCCATATCCTTTTTATAGACCTCATCACAGGAATTGCAAGATTCGGGTGGGTTGCTACTAATTATCGTGTTAGATTCTCAGGATGACTATAATTAATTTTGATATTAAAGAAAATCAAATAGCTGTGAAACATGGATAAATACCTGGATTACGTTTATATAGAGAATATTTTCATGACAATGGAAAGTTGGGTCTATGAAAATGTATTGATCTATAGCAATCTCATCCAGTTATGTTTGATTGCATTAACACTCCTCGTTTGCCGGCATCTAACGCCGAGTATAAAAGAATGGCGAGAAAAGGAAATTGTAAATAAAAATAGAGCGTTACTTCGATTTATACCGACTTCTCTTTCTATACACCAATCCCTGATCGCCTCATTGATACTACCGGCAATCTGGTTATTGGCGCTGTCATTGTTGTTATTGATTGGTGCCGCTATAGAGACATCTTATCATTTGATAAAAATCGCCGTTAGTCTGTTAGCTGCCTGGGTCATTATTAATCTGACAACGGGGATGCTAAGAAACAAGGCCTTATCAAAATTTATTATGGTCGTTGTCTGGACTGTTGCTGCACTTAATATATTAAACCTGATTGGCCCTGTGACAGATGTACTGGATGGTCTTGGACTCACTGTGGGTGAATTGAGAATATCCGCACTAACTGTGATCGAAGGATTCTTTCTACTCATTATCCTCCTGTGGCTGGCATCCCTTATGTCACAGTTCATTGAGCAGCAGATTAAAAAATCAGCTGATATTACGCCCTCGGTAAAAGTCCTGATCAGTAAACTGATCAAAATAACATTGATCATAATTGCTGTTGTTGTGGCGATTTCCAGTGTAGGGATTGATTTGACTGCCTTTGCTGTATTTAGTGGTGCGGTGGGAATAGGTATTGGGCTTGGTCTGCAGAAGTCAATTGCCAATCTTTTTAGTGGTGTGTTGTTATTAATGGATAAGTCCATCAAGCCGGGTGATCTAATCACAGTTGGTGATACGTATGGAATTGTAGAATCTTTAAATGCCAGATACGCAAGTGTAAAAAGAATGGACGGTACTGAGCACCTGATTCCTAATGAAAATTTGATCAGTCAGGAAGTGGTTAACTGGACACACACGGATAAATTAATCAGGCCTGATATTGTCGTAGGTGTCCATTATCAATCAGATGTACGAAAAGCAATGGAACTCTGTGTCCAATCAGCAATAGAAGTACAACGTGTGCTTGATAGCCCCGAGCCTGAATGCCTTTTAATTGGTTTTGGTGATAATTCGGTGGATTTGAAACTACGTTTCTGGATCAATGATCCGGAAAGAGGCGTGATTAATGTAAAGAGTGAGATTTTACTAGGTATATGGGATAAGTTTCGTGAGCATGATATTGAAATACCCTATCCACAAAGAGATTTGCATATTCGTTCAAGTGTTATTGATCTGAACAAGGCAGGATAATATATCGGAATACTGCTGGACTAATTTGTGAGATTTCTCCCAGCTTCCATCACGGGCAAGATCCATGGCCTTGATATGATCACATTCCATATCATCCACTTCTTTGATCAGGAATAATGACAGACTCGAAAAATAGTAATTTATGACGATAACGTTTGGGCATGTGACTGCTGATAGCACCAATAAATAAAATCAGTACCAGTATAAAAATACGTTGTTCCCAAAAAAATGGGATAAGACATAAAAGTGCAATTTTTAGCAGCACTACAAGACCCCGAATCTCAAATAAAACAGCAAAACTTGAATAAATATCCGTAAGCAATATGGCAAGGCCTGACAATATTGCGACCCATAGCCAGGGTTCCAGAATAGAGACGGGCTGATGAAAAATATGGCCACCCAGAAGTACGCCCGTCGTCATTATATGTAAAGCCCGTAATGATATACGCATAGCCATGCGATGAGGGAATTCTCTGGGTTGTTCGGGGAATAATACAGTTAACAGCCTGGATTTGAGCATGAAGGAGAGCAGGCCTGTTTATAAATTATCCAGGTTTGATTTGATTTGTTGCATCAGACTCATCAGCTTAGTGACGTCCTTTTCAGCGAGTCCTGTTGCGCATAAGGCTGTTTCACTGGCCTTTTTGGCTTTCCTGGCCAATGTTTTACCTGCGCCTGTAAGAACTATCGACTTTTGGCGTTCATCGGCCTTTATCGTTCTCCTTTCAATGTAGCCATTGACCTCAAGGCGCCTGAGTAAGGGAGTTAATGTCGCATTACTGATGCGAGTGATCTTCGCTACTTCGCTGATTGGCACTACATCATTGCCCCATAAGGCCATCATGACCACATATTGTGGATAGGTCAGGTTCAGGGGTTCTAACAGTGGTTTGTAGGCCTGAGTGATTGCCCGGGATGTTGAATACAGGGCATAACAGACTTGTTCATTTAAATCAGGACCCATGTTTGACCTCTCCTAAAACCGTACAATATTATTTCATACACTAAATAGTTGCGCTATTACTTTGTCTTGACTATACTGCTAAGCTACAATTATGTACACTAATATTTTGTATACGTATTATAAGACACTGAAGTTATTTATTCATATGTTGAGAGGAGAGTTGAAAATGAAAAAAATTGCATTTATATGTCTGGGTTTATGTGTCAGTTTTCTTGCCTATGCTGGTGGTAATCCAGAGCAAGTGAAGTTTCCTGAAGGATATAAAACAGAGTTTAAAAGTTATGACACTCGAAATCGGGTAGGCAAGCCACAGGTAGCTGTGCTTTATGCCAACCAGGTTGCGTTGGATAGCCTTAACAAGGGAAAGCTTGCTGATGGTTCAAAGATCGTCATGGAAGTGTATAAGGCAAAGGTTAGTGACGGAGAGCCTGTTACAGGATCTGATGGTAATTACGAAAAAGGTAAATTAGCTGCTATTGCCGTGATGGAAAAGCGATCAGACTGGAATGGTATTATTGATGATAGTGGGCTGGCAGGTGATTGGGGATTTGCAATCTACAATACAGATGGTAAACCAAAAGAAAATGGTCTGGATTGTGCCAGTTGCCATACACCAATGCCTGAAAGCGATTTTCTATTCTCTCATGCAAGCCTGGTTGAGTTTTCTAAATAAAATATTCCCTTACATGCAAAAGGAGCAGACCTTTTCTTAAAGTAAAAAAATGGAGTTTGGGATGGCCAACATGGAAGTTGGACAAAAGGAGTCAGACCAATTTATTTTATTAAGGCTGAACCTTTCGATAGGGGCCAAGTACAAAGTCGGTACTATGGATTTCTATATCGTGTTCTCCAATCATGTCATGAACCAATCTTGCGTCAGATAAGGGAAAATCATTAGTTCTTGGCAAGTGTCTATAAAATATTTTTTCGTCCAGGTCTATTATCCATTTTTCTGAAGGTAGACCACCAACATTAACGCTACTGTCATCGTTTGCCATTTTTATCACCCTTATACATTCATTAGCTAATGTATCATTAATCCCGTTCATAAATGAAAAATAATTGATGTCAGATGTATTTAGACCACTGGTGGCATCATTCCATGGTGGAATAGATAGGCCATGATATAGGCTATGGGTGCAATGATGAGGAACAGGGCAATTGCATAGAGTATTGCCAGAACCTCCATGTACTCCACCCAGCCGTAGTTAATATCTTTAGGGCAGCTATTCTTACTTCGGTTCACAGCCTTCGCACACATCCAGTTCAGTAATTTCCTGTTTCGTATAACGTGGCATGATGTGTTGAGGACAGTTCCTGTCCCAGGCTTCTACATGAATGATGAAGGCACGCTCTACCTGGCCCTGGTAATCGGATACCGATAGTAGTTCAATCAAGGCTGCATCATCTTCATTGACCTCTGATGTGCCCCATAGTTTGATGCGTGTCCGGTTTGGATAATCCATGAAGAACAGACATATCTTATTATTTTCTTCCAGGTTGCCATAAGAGATGTATTGCCTGTTACCAGTAAAGTCAGCAAAACCCAGAGTGCGATCATCGATCACTTTTAAAAAGCCTTTCGGTCCACCACGATGCTGGATATAGGGTTGTCCTTCACTATTCACCGTTGCCATATAAAAGGAATCACGTTCAGCAATAAAATCTTTAAGTTGCCTGGTAATGGTATCTTGCCAGCCACTTCCCTGTTCCATATTTGCATAGGCATTTCGTGAACCTTTCAGCTTTTGTATCTCTTTGACCTTATCGGTAAAGGCAATATCACTTGTATATTCTCTCATGGTTATTCTCCGAATCTATGAGTGAGGCCACCATACAGGTGATGATGGCCTCTGTTTACATATTAATATTGTGCTATTAGTTATCAATTACTGGCAATGTTTTTGTTGCCCAGGAATCGTCTGATATGTTCCGCAATCACTTCACCATCTTCTTCCAGAGCAAAATGACCGGTGTCCAGAAGATGAAATTCAAC
>QNEM01000146.1 GCA_003645215.1 Gammaproteobacteria bacterium | reverse complement strand
GGTAATTTGACCCGTTCACTGGAGGCCCGCAATGTTTCAATCCAGTTGAGCCGGTGCTCTCGCCCAACGAAACCCTTTTTATATAAGGTAATAAATTCAGGGTAATACTGTCTGATAATTTCCTCATCTTCATCGACAGTAAGATATTTCTGACTAATAGAGTTAAACCGCGACTTATTCATTGTGTATTCTTTCAACATATCTTTCTTGAACATCAAGCTGCCGGTGACCAAAGCAGAGCTTATCAGTAGAAGAACAATAAAAATTGTGAAAGAGAACCTGACCACAGGCCAGTCAAAATCTTCACGCCTCATCTTTCACCCCCAGTACCACTCTTACTGAGAAATTGGCATTAGTTGCATCTTTCTTTGACGAGCCCTGCAGGCTCGCATCGGAGCCGATATCCAGTGGCAAACTAAGAACACTCACTTCATGCACTGAATCCAATTGACTCATTTGCGTTGAAAAGCTATCGATTGTAGCCAGTGCTTTTCTATAGTCACCATCAAAATTTTCAAGATGAGCGTGAAACATGGCAATCTGGTAATTGATATAAGCTGTTTCTGTATCACCGATATTGCCAAGACCAGGCACATTTTGAACCCTTTTCACAACAGTATTTTTGAAGTCTTCTCCATCACTTTTATAGTTCGGGTCTGTGTTTGCTGACCACTGTATATTACTGATTTGTATATCAGGAAAAGCTTCGAGGCCTTTACTTATTAGCCTGAACATATCAACAGGATCGGCTTGATATTTTTCCAGGACATTTTTGGCATCAACAACGGTACTCAAGTCAGCGGGGTCAACAGGTAAAGCAGATATTCTTTCCCGTGCAACCTCATACCTGACCTGATAAAAATCCGCCTTTGCTGCATCGGATTTCTTTTGTTGCCTGTAGGTCAGACCTTCAAGTACATTCATGCCTCCCCAGATAATGCCTGACATCATGAACAGAAAACTGGCAACCCGTAGTGATTTATTCATCTGGTTCATCTGAAAATAACGCAAATCCTTGTTTCCCGCAAAACGGTTTTTGCATTTATTTTTCAACAGGTGATAGATAAAATACTTATCACTGAAAGGCGTCTCTGTCTGTTGCTCAAAACCACATTCTTTAGCCAGGTCTCCGGTATCCAGCAAGTGATAGCGAACCTGCGCTGAGTTGATGTGTTCCTTACCTAATTCAGTCAATAGCTCCTGATTACCAAAAAAATAAATATCCAGAGGCTTTTTATCATCCGCCAGATGCGCAGTTGTGACATATCGTCTAATCTTGTCCAGTTCCTCTGACAGTATAGGTGGGTAGTGTTGTGTACCATAACGTGGCATTTTTACCAGGCGGCTAAATTTAAGCGACTTATCCCGGAAAAAAGACTGGCGCAAACCACCGATACTTTGCAAACTGAAAACAAGTGCATTGTCTTGCATATCAGGGACAATATTCTTGATTTCCTGCAGTAATAACGGGACAGTAACCAGGCCTGCAACCGGAACTTTATTAGCTTCCAGTACTTTCAACCAGGGCGTAATCACATCGGGACTTGTAATTGCTGAAAGCATGATATTGTCATCACGCCTGCCTGACTCTTCTCTCCCCTGGACCTCTGAGTACAGATATGGTGTTCCTCGAAAAGCACGATCCTGTTTTCTTCCAATCAGTGCCTTTCGATCTGCCCCAAAGACATGGGGGATTGTATCCAGTCGATATTCTTCTACAGGCGTATCCAGCAATACGTACATGGGATCATTGGCAACTTCGCTCAGGTAACGACCAAAATTTTCAAAGCCTTCTACTGATGCATCAAATAAATATGAATTACCGATATTATTATTTACCCAGTGATAAACAGACACCTTATCTGAGCCAACAAACAGCGCTCTTCTTGTCGAAGACTTAAAGTTTGATATTAGTGATGAGTTCATATATAGGACCTAGTACAGAAAACATGACCCAGGCAATAATAGCACCAAGAACCACGGTCATTGCTGGTTCGATCATCGCCTGTAAACGATCAATCGACTCTTTTACATCACGAGTATAAAAATAGTTAATGTTCTGCAGTGCAACCTCCAGTGCTCCAGTACTTTCACCCACGCGTATCATTCTTAATACCAAAGGCGGAAATAACTTGGCAGATTCAAAACTGTTGCTTAGTGTTACACCATCAGTAATCTGCATACTCACATGGTGTACTGCTGCTTCCATTGCCTTATTTCCAACAATCTTTTCGCCTATCTTTAAGCATTCAACAATGGTAATTCCTGATGCATACATTATGGCAAAAAAACCTGCGAGCCTCGCTAATATTATTTTTCTGAGTATCGGTCCCACAAACGGAATTTTGAGCTTTAATGCATCCACTTTATAATGAATTTCCGGATTGGTTTTAACGCCAATATACAGTGCAGTTCCTGCCACCATTGGCACACCAATCATCACATACCAGTAATGAATAAATGCATCCGATACAAAGATAAGTACTTTTGTGTGGATCGGGATCTCCTGCCCCATAGTTTTGATGAAGCTTAACAATTCCGGAACCAGATAAATCATCAGAAAAAATATCACCCCGGTCACAACTGTCCCGACAAAAAGTGGATACATGAGCAGTTTTTTCGTCATTGCTGCCTGCTCATCCTGCCATTTAAGACTCTCCCCCAACTCAAAAAACACAGCACTAATTTCCCCGGACTGCTCTCCCGCCTCTACCAGGCTGGTAAACACTTCCGGGAAAACCGTTGGATATACACGCATGGATTGTGAAAGTGTTTTACCACCCTGAATCGCTTCATACATTGCAGATAACACTTCACGGAGCCTTGGGTTATCACTGCTATCCCTGAGATCTTGAAGACTTTCCAGAATTGGCACACCTGCCTTTGATGTTTGTTCCATGTGGAAGCATAACGTAATCAGATCTCTTCTCTTGATACCACCAACACTGATTTTTGATCCTGTTTCTCCCAAATTCTTATAGTTAACAAGATCCAGATCCAGCTTTTGCAGTCGCATTTCCAGATCAGCAATATTTGCTGCATCCATCTTGCCCATGCTGGGTCTACCTGTACTATCAACTGCTTTGTATTGAAAAGCTTGCATGATTTCTTCAGGACTGTTTTAACCTTGTGGAGAGATCAACAATCCTTGTTATTTCTTCAAGACTGGACGATCCATCAAGAACACGTTCAGTACCAACTTCTAATAATGTTTTAAAACCCTTGGACAAGGCAATACGTAGCAATTCGCTCTGACTACCTCTTCTGGCAAGCACGTCATCCATCTCACTGTCAAATAACAGGATCTCAACCATGGACATTCTGCCTTTATAGCCCATCCCATCACAGGCCTTACATGTTTTTGCTCTATAAATAGTCTGTTGTCTGTCCGTAGCTTTCAGTCCTAGCAAGGTCCTTTCCAGACTTCCCACCGCATAGGCTTCACGGCATTCCTGACACAGCCTTCTCGCTAATCGCTGGGCAATAACACCGATCAGATTGCCTGCAAGAATTTCAGGTTTGACGCCAATATCCAGTAACCTCGGGATCACACCAATTGCAGAATTTGTATGTAGTGTTGAAAAAACCTGGTGGCCAGTCATTGCCGCACGTATTGCCATACTTGCTGTATCTTCATCACGAATTTCACCGACCAGAATGATATCGGGATCCTGGCGCATCAATGAGCGGATACCACTGGCAAAATCCAGTCTTGCTGTTTCACTAATTGATGTTTGCCGAATCAGATTTGTTGGATATTCCACCGGATCTTCAAGCGTCATGATGTTCACTGACTCAGTATTCAGATAGCCCAGAATTGAATAGAGGGTTGTTGTCTTACCACTGCCTGTGGGTCCGGTTACCAGGATCAGCCCTTCCGGTCTTGCCACCATCAATCTCAGCGTATCCATTGCCTCATCCTGCAATCCCAGTTGATCCAGGCTGACAATCCCCTTCTGCCTGTCAAGTACACGCAATACAATATTCTCACCATGTACAGTAGGTAAGGTCGATACGCGAAAATCAACGGGCCTGCCTGAGAAGGTAAGAGAAATACGGCCATCCTGGGGAGCACGTACTTCCGCAATGTCCATTCCAGACATGACTTTCACACGAACAGCGATTGCCGACCAATAGCTCTTGTGCAGGCTGCGTATCTGTCTCAATACACCATCGATTCGATAACGAAACCTGAGGAATCCTTCTTCAGGTTCAAAATGTATATCGGAAGCACCACGTTTTACCGCATCTGTCAGTAGTGCATTGACCAGGCGTACCACGGGCTGGCTGTATTCATCACTCGTTGCATCCAGACTCTGGTAGTCTATCTCGCCTGTTTCAATCTCATGTAAAATACCATCAACCGATAGTTCAAAACCGTAAAACAGATCAATGGCTTTATCTATCTCTGTTTCACCGGCAAGTACTGGTGTGACTTCAATATCCCGCCCAACCTGTGCAGCAATTTTATCAATCAGGACAACATCAAATGTGTCTACCAGGGCAACAGTGAGCTCATTTGCATCGCGATCAAAGGTCAATGGCAAGACCCGTAATTTACGCGCTACATCTTTCGGAATCAGGTTAATTGCATCACTGTCAGGGATCGCCAATTCAAGGTTGACACTTTCCTGACCAATTGCACCACCAATGACATCACGTATGATTGATTCTGTTGCGAAGCCAAGACGTACCAGAATTTTACCCAGTAATTCCTTACTCTTTTTTTGCTCGGTAAGCGCAATATCTATCTGATCGGAAGTTGCAACCCCCTGTGCGACGAGGATGTCACCCAGGCGAAGCGCTTTTTTATGTTTACCTGTCACTTTTGTACCTGTCTTTACCGTGTATCGGCCTGATTAGACAATGCATTAATGCGGGAAATGGCCACTGCCCTGTCAAAACCAGAAGTGGCGAAACTTGCTGCAGAATTATCTACCAGATCCAGAGCTACATTATAGTAATTTATAGCTGATTGTCGTTGACCAATATGCTCAAGGCTGATGGCCAGATTAAAAGCATAATCAGCATTTGATGATTCTATTCTATGCGCATCAAAAAAAGAAACTTGCGCCTCAGGCCAACGTGTTTGTGCCGCAAAAAGACGTGCCAGGGAATAATGTAAAAAAGAATTATCAGGCTCACTCTGCAGGAATGTCTTGAGGATACTTTCACTCCTTGAACTACCCTCGTTGTCAGTGAAATTTATTAGTGCTGCTTCTGCAACACTGTCCCCGGGATATAATCTCAAGACTTCGAGATAATGGACATAGGCCTGGCGAACATCACCTTTATTTAGTGATATCGCAGCCAATCCCAATAAAGCATCACGATTTCCAGGTAAATTATTTAAAACAAGTAGATAATTTTTTTCAGCAGAACCATAATTACCTGCGAGATATTCCCCATAGGCCTTATTGATCAGTACACTACCTTTATCAACTGATTTGCTACGACTGATTTTAATTAATTCTGGCTCAGGCATTATTTTTTCTGGCAATGACAAAGC
>QNEM01000145.1 GCA_003645215.1 Gammaproteobacteria bacterium | reverse complement strand
TGTCTGCTGGCCTGAATCTAACAATTCGTCTGTATCTAATGGTGCTTGTGATTTAGTAAGGTCGAGAACTTCCTCAGCCCCACTAACTTTACTATCACCTTGTTCCTGTGTCTGCTGGCCTGAATCTAACAATTCGTCTGCATCTAATGGTGCTTTTGATCTAGTAAGATTGAGAACTTCCTCATCCCCACTAACTTCATTAGAGGCAATCACATCTTTCGTGATTATTTCTTGTTTTTCTTCTTCGAATACTTTTTGTTTCGTTTGAGTAGCAACTAACGCCCGATTGACATCTTTAATCTTCTCTTTGGCCATGGCCATTTCTGTTGCATGTTTCTGCCTTTCTACTTCAACAATAGCCCGATCTTTTAAAAGCACATCATTTTCCTTCTTGATCTTTGAATATCCTTTTACTGCTTTTAATAATTTTTCCTTTACTACAGAAACTTCTTTTTTAAGCTCTTCATATTCTTTTTGTATCTGTGATTCAGTCTCACTATCTGCCTGCTGAACTGCGTCCATGGCATCCTGCTGCATGCGTTTTTCTTCTTCCAGATTCTTAAACTCTGCCTTCACGACAGCAGATTCTTTGGCAAGTTCTTCACGCTCTTTCTGGATCTTTTCTTCAGCCTCACTCTCTATTTGCTGAAATTTGTTCGTAGCTTCCAGATTGCTTTGCCTGGCTTTTTCTATATCTTCCAGTTGTGCCTTCACAGCAGCAGATTCTTTTGCAAGCTCTTCACGCTCTTTCTGGATCTGTTCTTCAGTCTCACTCTCTATTCGCTGAAATTCGTTCGTAGCTTCCAGACTGCTTTGCCTGGCTTTTTCTATATCATCCAGTTGTGCCTTCAAAGCAACAGATTCTTTGGCAAGTTCTTCACGCTCTATCTGGATCTGTTCTTCAGCCTCGCTCTTTAATCGTTGAACTTCATTCGTAGCTTCTTGCTGTATGCGGTTTTTTTCTTCTTCAATTTCCTGTAGTTGGGAGTTTATGACAGCGGCATCTGTTTCAAGCTGTGAACGATCTTCCTGAATACGCTTTTCTTCTGCTTCCAGTTCTTGCTGCACGTTTTGATTTACATGGTGTTCTTCATAAGCCTTGTGAACAGCTTCAGATAGATTTGCTGAATTCATGTCTTCTTTACGTATGTATTCTTTAATGCCGGATTTGAGTGCGCGAATTACAAGTGCTTCATTACCTGCAGCAGTCACCATTATCGTGGGGGGGAAACCGGGGGATTTGTGATGCTTCTGAAACAGGTCAAGGCCAGTCAGCTCATGTATACACAGGTATTGGTCCAGAATAAGTACATCAAACATACTCCAATCGAAACCATTAGCAGGCTCTCCTCTTTCAATTGGATCGTATTCATGAATATTGACATCAGAAAAATGCTTTGCGAGAAGTGACTTCAGGAGCGCTCTAACCTCCTGATCATCATCAATTATAAGAATACTTTTTAAATTTACTTTTTCGTTCATGGTCAGTTCAAACCGTAATAGTAGATAAAGCTGCCTTTAGCATGGGACTAAAAACACCTGTTTCTTACCAACCCTCAAATACAGATTTGCTCAATATTACATTAGATGTAATGATAATACACCATATTTACCAAGTACATACAGGTTTTAGGTAATATTTTACATGAAATTAAATAGACTATTCCCACAAACAGGAACCTCTGGATATTAGGGGGACAGGCCCATCTGATTCCCTTACTATCAATCCCATGAATAGCGAAACGATTACGGTCATTAATACAGAAAGCGAACAGTCGATGGACGTGGTTGTATTGGACAAGCGCGCCAGTCAAATCACTGTCATCATTGGTGAGGGTGTTCATAGTGTGAAGTGCGATCTTACACCTACCAATAACGCACAGGCATATGTAGGCAATGTGATGGGACGAGAGATCGTTTTCCATCGCAGCCGTGATGAGGTACAGGCTGATCTGGATCAACATGATCCCAGGCTGAAGCATTCCAGAACATTCAAAAAATAATTTTCTATAGCAAAACCCAGCTAGTTTTTACATTAAGACACTACTGCATTCATTGATTATTGGTTAAAATCTGCTTGTGAATCAGCATGTAACTCTGAAGCGTTCCCTGACCTTGCCCCAACTGGTGCTTTATGGCCTGGGCACTACCATTGGTGCAGGGATCTATGCACTGATTGGTGAACTTGCTGGTATTTCAGGTTATCTCGCACCAGTTTCATTTCTTGTTGCATCTCTGATCGCAGGATTAACAGCATTGTCATTCGCAGAGTTGTCAGGCCGTTACCCACGCTGTGCCGGTGCGGCGCTTTACGTCAAGGAAGGTTTTTCTATAGATCGCCTGTCCATACTGGTTGGCTTGCTGGTTATTGCCGCAGGCCTGGTGTCTGCTTCGGCACTGGTAAATGGCTTCGTCGGTTATCTTCACGAATTTATAGAAATGGATCGGCTGGTGATTATCTTTTTGGTTGTTTTATGTCTAGGGTTCATTGCCGCCTGGGGAATTAAAGAATCAGTAACAATCGCCGCCGCCATTACTGTCATCGAGATCGGTGGCCTGCTACTGATTATTGTAGTGAGTGTTAACGGCCTGGAAATGGATTCGGCAAGATGGGAAGCGTTACTGCCATCAATGGATACGACCAGTCTGGGTAGCATCTATGCGGGATCCTTGCTGGCTTTTTATGCATTTATAGGGTTCGAGGATATGGTTGATGTGGCAGAAGAGACCGTAAATGCCAAAAGAAATCTGCCTATTGCCATCATATTGACACTGGGTATCACGACACTACTGTATATGGCGATAATGATTACCTCGGTAATGACCATTAGCCCGGAAGTACTTGCCACAAGTGAAGCACCCCTGGCATTGATATATGAATACCATACCGGGGAACAGGCAGTAATCATCAGTATTATCGGTATGTTCGCCATCATCAATGGTGCATTGATACAGATGATCATGGCCTCACGCGTGTTTTATGGCTTGAGTTCACGCGGGCAGTTACCTGCTGTATTACAGTTTGTGCATCCAAAGACCCGAACACCTCTGGTAGCCACCCTGCTAGCAACAGTTATCGTGCTGATTCTGGCTTCTGTAGGGAGATTGGCCACCCTGGCGGAGGCAACGTCGGTAATTATATTAACTGTTTTTTCTATGGTTAATCTCGCCTTATGGAGAATAAAGCGACGTGATCCAAATCCCAAAAATACAATCGTCTTTCCTTTATGGATACCAATAGCAGGTTTTTTTGTTAGCTGCGGGTTCGTCCTCTCCAGTCTGTGGCACTATATTTATTGAATATATACAAACATCAAACAATTAAATATTGCTTTTGGCCCAACACAAAACTGGACATTAAAACTTACCCCGTTTGGGGGATTCTAATATGGACAAGCTCTGTTAATCTTAAATCAAACCTGAAAATCTTCAGGTCAATCATTCCGGGGAAGATGATATGAAAAAGACTGCATTTCCAACTATTACTGCAGCTGGCAAAAAACGAATCCTTAATGTTCGCAGGGATGCACCTGACATTCGTGACCATATATATGAACCGGCGTTAATTCAGTTGAAATCAAAAATTGATAACCGGGGAACATATATTCTCGATCAGGGACAAGAAGGTGCCTGTACTGGTTTTGGATTAGCCGCAGTTATTAATCTTCTCAATGAAAAAAGAAATCATAAATTTAATGCCAGCACCAGAATGCTTTATGAAATGGCGAAAAAACACGATGAATGGCCCGGTGAAGACTACCATGGCTCTAGCTGCAGAGGTGCTATTCGAGGGTGGAAGAATATGGGTGTTTGCAGTGAAAACCTCTGGCCATATAAGGTAAATAATCCCGATGAACTATCAATCGATCGAGCTGGTGCTGCCCAAGAAAATACTGTGGGTGCTTATTATCGATTAAGACCAGACATTAATGATTATCATGCAGCATTAAACGAGGCAGGTGCTATATATGTTTCTGCAGATGTGCATGCTGGATGGTTAAAACCAAAAACGAATAAAAAAAATGAGATAGCTACTATAAAGCCCGAACAACTGAAGGAAGGTGGCCATGCTTTTGCCATAGTGGGTTACAACAAGGATGGATTTATTGTTCAAAACTCGTGGGGCACCTCATGGGGTACCGGTGGTTTCGCTATCTGGTCATACGAAGATTGGCTGGAAAATATCAGTGATGGATGGGTTTTCAGGCTGGCTATTCCTACACCTCAAATTTTTGGCCGAGTCTCCTCTTCGGGCACAGAATCCAGTGCTGAATTTGGTGGCCGAGCACCTAAACGACTGGAAATTGCTGGTCATTTTGTGCATTTTGATGATGGAAAATTCAAACCCCGTGGTGATTATTGGAGTACAGCAAGCGATATTGAACTGACAGCAGAAAGAATAGAAAACCTGACATCAACAGCCAATAAATATGACCATTTATTAATTTATGCACATGGCGGCTTAAATTCAACAAAAGCTTCAGCAAAACGAATTGTATCCCTTAAGGAGGGATTCAAACGTAATGGAATTTATCCTTTTCATATTATGTATGACACAGGACTGGTTGAAGAAATCAAGGATTCTGTAACAAGAGCATTCAAGCGATCTGATGGTCGAGCTGAAGGTTTTTTGAGTGATATGAAAGATAAAATCGTAGAACGCAGTGACCTTTTTATAGAAGATACTGTGCGAAAACCAGTTACCGCAATTTGGGACGAGATCAAGCGTGATGCCCGATTACCATATGCAGTAAATAACACTCCCCAGATTAGCGACGGTTTGTTTGTTATCAAAACATTCGCGGATGCCTTAAAAGGTACGCATCTTAAAATACATCTTGCTGGACATAGTACCGGTGCTGTATTGCTTGGTCACTTATTAAACGCGCTTGACGTACTTGAAAATACCACCCTGATAAGCAGTTGTAGTCTTATGGCCCCGGCTTGCACTGTCGATTTTTATAAAGAACATTATGATCCACGATTAGGTTCGCAAACTATGAATTCGACAATGGTTAAACTTCCAAAGCTGGATGTATATAACCTCTCCAATCAACTGGAACTGGACGACAATGTAGTCTATGTCTACAGGAAATCACTATTGTATCTTGTCTCCCGTGCATTAGAGCGGCAAAAAGATAAACCTGTATTAGGGATGCAACGTTATTCTAAAAAGATAGGAACGAAAAAAGGTCTGAAATTTTATTACTCAAACGGTAAGTCTGGAGTAACTACCAGTACATCACATGGAGGTTTCGATAACGACGCAAAAACGATGAATAACATAATGAAACGGATACTGGGTAAGACAGCACCACATCCGTTTACCCGTGATGAAATGAAAGGGTATTAATTTTGTCGTCCAAATAAACATACAAAATAATTTTATATGCTCTAATCACTCTTGCTCATTCCTCTCAAGCTGCACGCATCTTTTTCCAGTACTTTGCCGAGGAAGTCAAATACGGCACGTATACGTGCGCTGCTATTTATTTCTGCATGGGTAACCAGCCAAATTTCGCGTG
>QNEM01000144.1 GCA_003645215.1 Gammaproteobacteria bacterium | reverse complement strand
TGATGAAAAGCGTTATATGACTGCGGGTGACGCATCATCTATACCTCATATAAAGAAGAAAATAGAAGATTAGGATTTAGTGAGATTTACTCTATTGGTCGAGAGTTTATTCCCACTCAAGTTCAGTAAAGGCCTTTGTCACATTTCTGCTGTGGTGTTGTTCATGTAATAACCATTCTTGCTTTTCTTCCTTTCCAATACTATCCACCGCTTCCTCCAGAAACTGGCCTTCGGCAATAGCTTGCCTTGTATCATCTTGCAACATCGTTAAATAGCTCATCTCTGCTGCAAAGGTTTCAGGCCAATCATTACTGATTGTGCCATGTCCCGGGATAGCAAGATTTATAACTTCATTTTGTAAGGCTTCCAGCACCGCCAGCCAGCCTAATAGTTTTCCATCAAATGCAGGTATGCGTTCTCTGAAGATCAGATCGCCGGCCCAAAATGTTTTTGTTTGCTGATCTAATACAGTGAGATCAGTGCCGCTATGTGCTGTCGGATATGCAGTTAAAGTTATTATTCTGTCACCCAAGTCAAGATCCATCGTTTTGTCGACAGTCAGGTCTGGTCCTATGATTGAGTCCCTGTTTGGCGTAGGGCCTAAATCTGCGTTAAATTGTTGCAGGAAGAAATCACGATTATGTTCAACAGCATCAGCAAGCTTCTGATGGCCGACGAATTTGGTGTCATCGCTGAGGAAAGCTGCATTACCAAGCATATGATCAAAGTGAACATGTGTATTAATCACATAACAGATTGGAAGCTTGCTAATTTCTCGTAGAGATAATAGCAATTCCTGTCCGATGGCGATTGAGCCGCCGGTATCAATGACAGCAACGCAATCATTGCCGATGATAAAACCGATATTAGCAATATCAGCGTGCTGGGGATGATCAAAATCAACATGAACCCCGGAGTGTAAATAAATTCCATCCGCAACCTGTTTTAAATTGAAGGCTTCAGACTCCCCTCCAGCTGAGGCCAATGGCAGATAAGCTGGAAATAAAAGAACCAGGCCAACTAGAAATAAGATATTTTTTGACATATTTATCATTGGTTTAAATATACAGCAGGTAATTTGAAATATCATTAATGTAACTGTATGTATTATATGATCTATTCACGCAAGGTATAGTCTATTCAGACAGAATAATGTAGGTACCTGGACCAGGTTTTTGCATCAATGCATATTAATATACCCGGTTTTTCTATGAATGTGTCCTTGTAAGCAGCGTCATTATTGTCTAGATTTATACATGAGACGATGATTATTTCTCATATTCACAATAACTATTTCATATCAAGAACCAAGGAGTTTGGATTAGCCAGGTTTAAACTCAGGCGCGCTCGTGTCTGAAACATTTACCAACGCATTTAAGAAGGGGGCATTATGTTTGAATTTGATGAAGAGATTGTTGAGGTTTTGTTAAAAGAAAGTGTAGATTTCAAGAGACTGTATGATAAGCATATCGATCTGAATCGAGATGTTGATAGCGCAAATACTGGTGATACGCCTATCGAGGATATGGAGCTTGAAGGGATGAAAAAAGAAAAATTATATTTGAAGGATCAAATGGCACAAATTATTGAGAACTATAGAAAGGACCACGCAGCCTAGATTTATCCTGTTTACTAACATAGACCGTATAAAACACCTTTCGAGAGAAATTTCGAAAGGTGTTTTCTTTTCTGCGTCTGGTAGAAGTAAATTTAAATAATTCTATGATATGGCGAAGCGGATCCCGATCATCAATAACATAGTGGCCAGGGCAGGTCGCATGATTCTCTCTGGTAGGTATGAGCCGAGATTACTTCCCAGATATATACCCGGAATAGACCCGATCAGAAGACTTCCTAAAAGTATATAGTCAACCGTTCCCAGATGTGCATGACCAAGACCGGCAATAGCGGTGATCGGTACGGCGTGGGCCAGGTCAGTACCAACGATAGATATTGCACGCATACGCGGGTAGAGAAAAAATAAAATAGCGGCCCCTAATGCGCCAGCACCGACTGAGGAAATTGTGACCAGGAAACCAATAAGGGCACCCGAAAATATGGTTAGCGGTTTCCTCAATTGTTTATGCAGGGTCCTGATGCCAGACAGGCGTTCATTTTGACTCAGCTTCTGAATTTGGGTTTTAAACAGGAGTACTAATGATGTCAGAATCAATGCAAAGCTCAGCGTGGTCGTGATCAGCTGTTCATAGTCAATACCTGATGCAACCATGTGTTTGAGTATAAATATCGACAGGCATGCTGCAGGGATACTCCCGGCACTGAGCAGCTTGACAATATTCCAGTCAATAGTGTTCCTGGCATGATGAACAAAAATACCGGTAGATTTGGTTATTGCGGCATACAATAAATCGGTTCCCACCGCGATGGCCGGAGAAATAGAAAACCCCAGAACCAGAATGGGGGTCATTAGAGAGCCACCACCGACGCCCGTCAGGCCGACGACGAAACCAACTAAAAAACCGATGACTATAAATGCTATGTCCATGTAGATGCCAAAAAGGAATGCTATTCTGAAAAGGGCTTGTAATGTATACGCGCTTATCTATACTTAAAAGTAATTTATATGTATATTTTTATAATTATATAGAATAAGTGTGAATAGAAAATGAAGCTGCAACAACTCAAATACATTTGGGAAGTCTCCAGACATGAATTGAATGTATCGGCAACTGCAGAGAGCCTCTACACCTCTCAGCCAGGCATCAGTAAGCAGATAAGAATGCTTGAGGACGAATTGGGCGTTCAGATATTTCAACGAAGTGGTAAACACCTGACTGAAATCACACCAGCTGGCAAAGCTATCGTCAAGATGGCTGGGGAAATACTGGATAAGGTTGAAAATGTTCGACTGATTGCCAACGAATTCAGCGACAAGGATAGAGGCACACTCTCAATAGCAACAACGCACACGCAGGCACGTTACCTGTTACCCAGTGTCATTAGTGAATTTATTGGTCGTTATCCTGATGTAGCTTTACATATGCATCAGGGGACACCCGTGCAGATATCCGAGGCCGCCTCAAAAGGGAAGGTTGATATTGCCATCGCAACAGAAGCGCTGGAGCTTTTTGAAAACCTGATCATGCTGCCATGCTATCGCTGGAACCGAAGTGTTATTGTCAAGCACGACCATCCCCTGGCGATAAACGAGGCAAGCGGTGAGAAATTAACACTTGAGGGGCTCGCCGAATATCCAATTGTGACTTACGTATTTGGATTTACCGGTCGTTCACAGCTTGATGACGCTTTTAATGAAAAGGGCTATGAACCGAAGGTTGTATTTACGGCAGCTGATGCCGATGTTATCAAGACTTATGTGAAACTCGGGATTGGTGTGGGCATTGTTGCCAGCATGGCATTTGATGCAGACATTGATAAAGAGCTGGTAGCCATTGATGCCAGTCACCTGTTTGCATCAAGTACCACAAAGATAGGGCTCAGAAGGGGCACCATTTTACGTGGGTTTATGTATGAATTTATAGAATTATTTGCACCACACCTGGATAAGGCACTGGTTGATCAAGCCCTGAATACCAGGAAAAATGACGAGATTGAGCAATTGTTTGCTGGCGTTGAGTTGCCTTTCCATTAGTTTTATCAATGCGAAGATATAATCAGAGGAAATCTATATCCGGGTTCTGCTGCATTATCTCCTTGATTTCTTCCTGTTCAGATATTTGTTCTGAAAGGACCTCCTTAACGAATTTGAAATAAATGGTATAAATTTCCGCTGCCTGGCCCTCTTCTTCAACCACGAAAAAAGGTGCCAGTTCTACCTTATGCTGTCTCGCCAGGATCATACCTTCGCTATCAGGATCTCGCTCATCGGCAATAACTATCTGATCAATCTTATCCAGTAGCTTATTCTCTTGCAGTTGGGTTAACACATCTGCGCATTTGCGACAGGGGCTACCATCTTTCATGATTTTTTTGACCATAGTAATGTGCATGGCAAGCTCCTATTTCTTAATGTTGTCCACATGTAAACCGCATTCTTTTTTGGTGGCTTCTTCCCACCACCAACGTCCCTCTCTTTCATGTTGATTCGGGAGGACAGCGCGAGTGCAGGGTTCGCAGCCGATACTGGCGAAGCCCTTTGAATGAAGTTCATTAAAGGGGACATCATTTTCGCGGATATATTGCCAGACCTGTTGTGATGTCCAGCCAGCTAAAGGATTGAATTTTATCAATGTCCGGTCTGCGGATGAGAAGGCATTATCCTTTTGCATGACAGGTATTCCCTGACGCGTATCCGGGCTTTGATCCTGGCGTTGTCCGGTAATCCATGCATCGAGTGTCGATAGTGCGCGACGCAAAGGCATGACCTTGCGAATACCACAGCATTCCTGATGACCATCCTGATAAAAACTGTACAGGCCTTTGTCCTGGACAAATTTTTCCAGTTGTTTTTGATCAGGAGACATTAAATCAATTTGTATATTGTAGTGATTTCTTACTCGTTCTATGAACTGATATGTTTCCGGATGTAACCTGCCCGTGTCCAGGGAAAACACGTTGATATCAGGTTTAATCTGAACTGCCATGTCGATAAGTACGACATCCTCTGCGCCGCTGAATGAGATTGACAGGTTCTCGAAATGCTCTATTGCCAGAGCCAGGATATCTGAAGGTGTCTTATCGTTGTATTCTGCTGCTAATTTATCAACATCAAACGTGACTGCAGTCATTTTCTTTACCCGGGTTGATTCTTTAGGGGGGTGATTATTTAGCCAAAATCACCATTAATTATTAAGGACGGCGATGTTAGCAAAGACATTATATTCCAATAAAGAATAACTGATTATATTTATATGCTTATCGAATATATTACCGGCTGAAACGTATACAAAGGATAGTATTTTAACCGGCGCTTGTAGATAAGGATGTAAGAATAATCAGTTTGTGTGGTCTTCAAGGAGTACTGATGGAATGTATGTCCCATGTGCAGAAAGATCCGTTAATTGCATTGAATTATTGCCCAGGTTCTCAATAACCAGATGCATTCTGGAGACATCCCTCAATCCAGAGTCAATGATAACGGTGCCGGAAGAATCCCTGCCAACGGTATTTTGCCCCTTATCCAGCACGTGCTTTCTACCCGCCTGGTCGATAAAGAAAAGTTGCCCATTAGCTTCGATCTCACATTTGTGTTTTGAAAGCATAACAATAATACGTTCACCAGATTTGAGGATGGTGGTTATTGTTTCACCTTTCGGCATGCGTTCAAATTCACCATTCTTTGGGTCGTTACTGCCTGGTTCAAATAATGTGTTTTCAAAGATCAGTGTGTCCTTGAACTGATCTCCCTCCTTGGTATCGCCATTACTATCCTGTTTATCAGCCGTTGGCTTTTTCTTCTCGGAATACAGGTATTTAATAATATCCTGGCGTGAGGAGAGGTATTGCATGTATCTTACAAGGGCAACTCTGCGGAAAGGATTAAGTTCATCACCACCTTCATTTAGTGCTCCAACGATGGTTCTCCATCCATGATCCTGTGAGAAAATGGACGTATC
>QNEM01000143.1 GCA_003645215.1 Gammaproteobacteria bacterium | reverse complement strand
GCGCACACCTGCATGAATGGTAAAGTAATCAACCCCCTGCTCGGCTTGTTCAATTAAAGTATCCCTGAACAATTCCCAGGTCAGATCTTCGGCCTTACCATTAACTTTTTCCAGGGCCTGATAGATTGGCACTGTGCCAATAGGTACTGGCGAATTCCGGATAATCCATTCCCTGGTTTCATGAATATTTTTGCCCGTTGAAAGATCCATGACTGTGTCGGCACCCCAACGTATCGCCCATGTCATTTTTTCGACTTCCTCTTCAATCGATGAAGTCACTGCAGAATTACCGATATTTGCATTTATTTTCACCAGAAAATTGCGGCCGATGATCATCGGTTCAATTTCAGGATGATTGATGTTTGCTGGAATAATCGCCCGACCTTTGGCTATTTCATCACGCACAAACTCCGGGGTAATCACATCTGGAATTTCTGCACCAAAACCCATGCCTGGATGCCGATGCAATAATTTTTGATCTGTATAAGAATCCAGTTTCTGATTCTCTCGAATCGCAATATATTCCATTTCAGGGGTGATGATTCCCTGCCTGGCATAATGCATTTGTGAAACATTCTTGCCTGGCCTGGCGCGCCGTGGTAATCGTGTGTGTTCGTAGCGTATCTGTTCGAGTTCCGGAGATTGCATTCGCTCTCGACCATATTCAGATGAGAACTGCTGCAGGGTTTCAGTATCATTCCGCTCATCGATCCATGCCTTGCGCAGATGATTCAGACCCTTACGAATATCAATTTGTACAGTTGGATCAGTATAAGGTCCGGAGGTGTCGTACACAGCAATTTCCGGGTTCTCTTGCTTGACTGTTCCAACCATTGTGTCTGATTGACTGATTTCACGCATGGGGACCCGAATATCATCTCGACTGCCCAGGATGTAGATTTTTTTTGAATTTGGGAACGACTCGACCGCCAGCTCGTCTACTTTGGCTTTCTCGCTCAGGAAGGATTCAGGGTTTGCGCTCATGTCATGATGCCTCTGTTGTAATGATGGTGAGCACAAGGCGCCAGAGCTGAAAATGTCTGCTTTCCTACGCCGGTACTAACCGGTTCAGGTTCGAGGGTTAATCTCAGCCTTTTTCAGGCACCCCTAGCGTGCTTTGATATATAATACCTCAGTTGAACAAATTGAAACCTAATTATTTGAGAATATTTTAATGAATTTTGACCTAGCCCGCTCAAACATGATTGAGCAACAAATTAGACCCTGGGATGTACCAGATCAGTCTGTACTGGAACTGATTTCTGAGCTTCACCGTGAAGATTTTGTGCCTGATGAATACAGGCGTCTGGCGCTCTCTGATACACGCATACCACTGGCCCATGGTCAGGTCACCATGACACCCAAGGTTGAAGCGCGTTTACTACAGGCGCTGGAAATAAAACCAGAAGATAAAATTCTTGAAATCGGTACAGGATGTGCCTATTTAACCGCTTTACTGGCAAAATCCGGCCATCATGTTCTGAGTATAGATATCCATCCTGAATTTACAGTGCAGGCCGAATCAAAGCTTCAGCAGCATGATATTCACAATGTAACACTTGAATCCGGTGACGCGGTTCATGGTTGGCAACAATCTTCACCATATGATGTGATTGTCTTCACTGGCTCTGTTCCATTCCTGGAAGAATCTATTCAACAGCAGTTGCAACCTGGTGGACGCATGTTTGTAATTACCGGGCAGTCACCGGTCATGGAAGCAAGACTGATAAGGCGTATTTCTGAAAATGATTGGCAAAATGAAGTATTATTCGAGACTGACCTGCCGGCACTGGAAGGTGCGACCCAGTTAGAAGCCTTCAAATTTTAGGAAGCTGGTAATGGAATCAATGAGTGTAGTAGAACTCAAAAGAGAACTGGATAATGGCTTACAGGCGGTACTCCTCGATGTCCGCGATAAATGGGAATACGATCTTTGTCATATTGATGGCTCCATCAATATCAGCTTATCCGAAATCACGGAAAGACAAGATGAACTGGAAAAAAAAACAAAAACGGTTATCATCTGCCACCATGGAATGAGAAGTGCGATGGCTGCTGAACATCTCATTGCAGAAGGGTTTGAACAAATCGTGAATCTTGATGGTGGCATTGATGCCTGGGCAAGTACTATAGATCAGAGCATGACGAGATATTAGACTAAATAATTTACCAGTACGACTCTCTAATTCTTAAATAACGATATTCGACAAATATATGATTTTGCGTAAATGTTGTGAGTTTTTCAGGTATGGCTCTGTATTAATATTGCTTAGCTGCAACGTTGCGGCGATGGGTTTGGTGGAGGTCTATGAGCTTGCCGAAACAAACGACCCTGAATACAGACAAACTGTTTATTCCACCCTGGCAACGCGCGAAGTAAGACCACAAGCACGATCACAATTGTTGCCGAATGCGAATTTTGATGGAAATACAACTTACAATGATCAAGATATTGGTGGTGCCGGGCCATCGTCTGTAGATGGAGATGTAAATTTTAATAGCCGCGGCTATAACTTCAATATTACTCAACCTGTATTCAGGTGGGATCGCTATCTCACATTCAAACAAACCGATAGCATTATTCAGCAGTCAGAAGCTGAACAACTATCCGCACAGCAGAAATTGATCATTCGTGTCGCAGAAGCTTATTTTAATGTTCTGGGTGCCACAGATAATATTCAATTTACCAAGGCAGAAACAAAATCATTGGGCCGATCGCTTGAACAGGCAAAACAACGATTTGAAGTCGGCTTAACAGCAATTACTGATGTCCATGAGGCGCAGGCAGGCTATGACAGGGCAACAGCAGATGACATCCTGGCTGAAGCTTTACTTGATAATGCTAAAGAAGATATGCGGGCAATAACGGGGGAATATATCAATAAATTTACCCGTCTGGGCGAAGACATGCCACTTGTTGCCCCGGTACCGGAGGATATTGAAGAATGGACAAAAATTGCCGAATCACAGAATATGATCATTATCGCCGCTAAACACAAACTGGAAAGTGCGCGCCAGCAGGTCAACATAGAGAAATCCGGACATTTGCCTACCGTCGATGTAGTTGCAAGGCACGGCTACAGTAAATCAGGTGGCCGTTTTGGTGACTCAACTCTCAGGGGAACGGGGGTCGGTCTGGAATTAAATGTCCCCCTCTATCAAGGCGGTCTGATTAGATCCAACACAAGGGAAGCCAGATATCTTTACGATCAGTCGCGTCAGCAACTTGAACAGGCTTTCCGGGCAGCACAAAGAGATACGCGTCAGGCATATCTGGGCATCATTGCTGGCATCAGTCGTGTTAAGGCACTCAAACAAACACTTGTTTCGACTGAGATAGCACTTAAAGCAACAGAAACCGGTTTTGAAGTAGGTACTCGAACAGCTGTTGATGTCGTCGCCTTTGAACGAGCCACACTTGATGCAAAACGAAACCATGCACGTTCAAGGTATAATTATTTACTGAATACTCTACGATTAAAACAGGCTGCTGGAACGCTGACCCCGGATGATCTCAAGCAGATTAGTGTCTGGCTTAAACCTAGTGCCGGGCTTAAACCTAAGGGATTAGGCCCTACAGAACCTGGAATTGTCGAGTTATTCCCGGATGATACCTTGACACTCGAGGAAGCCTGTTTTTCATGCACTGGTGCCGAGCTATTTGTGCAGAAAGATGATCTCAAGCAGATTAGTGCCCGGCTTAAACCTAAGGGACTAGGCCCTACAGAACCTGGAATTGTCGAGTTATTCCCGGATGGTACCCTGAAACTCGAGGAAGCCTGTTTTTCATGCACTGGTGCCGAGCTATTTGTGCAGAAATTTGAAAAAACCGGGTCGTAATTAGGAACGCAGCTGAAGACTAAAATAGTATGTCTGATTTCAATATTGATGCTCATCTATGTAATGCCGATAACAGTTGTCTTGTAGTTATTGATATCCAGACACGACTGACTTCGGCGATGCCGATTAAGGTCCTGGCCAGGCTAAAGAGAAATATCAATATTCTACTTCAGGGTGCAAGCAGGTTATCCATCCCGGTATTAGCTACGGAACAATATCCCAAGGGACTGGGCCCTACAGAACCTGAAATCGTAGAGTTATTCCCGGATGACACCCTGAAATTCGAGAAAACCTGCTTCTCATGCACCGGTGCCGAGCAATTTCTGCAAAAGCTTGAAGAAACCGGTCGTAAGCAGGTCATCATTGTTGGTATTGAAGCTCATGTCTGTGTCTTACAAACAGCTATTCAATTAATTGCAGAAGGTTATCAGGTATTTGTTGTTGCCGATTGCATTTGTTCGAGACACAGGGAAAATTACGAGGCATCACTAAAGCGCATGAGTCAGGCAGGTGTGGTTATCTGTAACGCGGAGTCTGTGTTATTTGAATGGATACGTGATGCCAAACACGATCATTTTAAAGAGTTATCAAAGCTGGTTCTGTAAATCTCATCATCAAACACTTGTTTTCTCAAGCATACATCTCAAGTCGCATAATCCTCAATAATTCCAATCAAAGTAGCCTTCTTGATGGGTTTCCCAACATGGGTGTCACAACCCGCAGCCAGACATTTGTCGATCTCTTCTTTGATGGCATGAGCTGTTAATGCAATGATTGGTGTCGTCGGGCGACCATTTTCTACTTCCAGCACTCGTATTACCCGGGTGGCTTCATGACCATCCATGACAGGCATCTGAACATCCATAAGAATAAGGTTATATGAATTATTACGATACATATCCACGGCGATTTTACCATTCTCAGCTTCATCAATTATATAGGGTGATTTTTTGAGATAAGTTCTGACTAACAGGCGATTATCTTCATTATCCTCAACCAGCAATATATGTTTCTCTTCTACAGATGTTTCATCAGTCTCTGCATCAATCTGATCTTTAGACAGTTGGCTCTCTTCTTTCTGCTGATCTTTACTTGAAAAGACATGTAGCAACTCGGATTGTTTAATTGGTTTGCTAAAATAACCACTCAGCCCCAGTTCATTAATCCTCTGTATTTGTTGATGAAATGTAACAGGATCAAGCATCGCAATAATCACAGGACCAGAGTCTGACTGACTTGACTGCCGAATTTGTTCAGTTTCTCCATCATCACAGGCAAATAATATTTTATGATCCATAAATACATACTGATATCTGGATTCATCCCACATATTAAACTCTTCAGATTCAACACATTCGGCACCAAAAGAACTGAGCAGGTTACAAATCTTGGTTCTATTATGCTGGTTGCTATCCAAAACAAGTATATTCTTGTCTTTCAGGAATCCAGGCATTGGCAGGTTATCTCTTGTTGCTGATTCATTAACAGGTAATTTGACGGTAAACGAGAATGTGCTCCCTACACCTTCTTCACTTTCAACCCGGATACTGCCATTCATCATTTCAACCAGACGTTTGGATATAGTCAGACCCAGACCGGTCCCACCAAACTTACGCGTTGTTGAAGAATCAGCCTGCGTAAAGCTGGCAAAAATCGCTTGTTGTTTGTCTTCGGGGATACCAATACCTGTATCGGTTACTGATATTTGTACCTCTTCTGCATCAGTAGCTCGCACCATTAGAAGAATATGGCCTTCTTTTGTAAACTTGATTGCATTACTGATCAGATTAAGAATGATTTGTCTGAGTCGGGCCGGATCACCAGTCCG
>QNEM01000142.1 GCA_003645215.1 Gammaproteobacteria bacterium | reverse complement strand
TTTTGAATAATGAGGTTTAAGAATGGCCAGATTAACAATTGAAGATTGCCTGACACAGGTAAATAACCGCTATGACCTGGTGCCGCTAGCCGCCAAACGCGCCAGACAACTCACTTTAGGTAAAGATGCCCTGGTGGATGAAGATAATGATAAACCCACTGTGATCGCACTGCGCGAAATAGCCGCAGGTCTTATCACATTAGAAAATATCGATACCATCGGTAAAACTGAATTGCTTGATGAATTCGCAATGCTGAATGAAGGCGAAGAAGCAACCGCTGCGGAATAATCCATGCCACCCTGTAACATAACAGGGTGGTATTTCGTTTTGCTTTTTAATAATTCTATTCTCAATAATTTTTCATTTTCCAGTACAAAAAATAATTACGACACACGCAGCGTCGTAAATTCACTGCAAACAATTTTTCTTCACAATTCGAGCTGGTCATCTTATGTATCAGGTTAATGATCTTACGAATGCAATAAGCTCATACCTCGATCCACATCAGATTGATCGCGTATTTCAGGCTTATGAATTCAGTGCCAAGGCACATGAAGGGCAACAGCGCATCAGCGGAGAACCATATATCCACCACCCGTTAGAAGTTGCAGGTATTCTCGGTGAAATGCATATGGATCATCAAACGCTGATGGCTGCCATTCTCCATGATGTCCTCGAAGATACCCCGACAGCCAAAGATGAGATCAAAAAGAAATTCGGAAAAAATGTTGCCGAACTGGTTGATGGTGTCAGTAAACTCACCCAGGTCCACTTCGATAGTGTAGAAGAAGCACAGGCTCAGAATTTTCGCAAAATGCTCATGGCCATGAGTCAGGACATCCGCGTCATACTGGTTAAGCTGGCTGATCGACTGCATAACATGAGGACCCTGGGGGCCCTGCGTCATGAAAAACGCATGCGCATCTCACGTGAAACCCTGGATATCTATGTGCCTATCGCACAACGACTTGGCTTGAATAATATTCGCCTTGAACTTGAAGAACTTGGATTCCTGGCCATGTATCCCATGCGCCACAGAATATTAACTGAACAGGTCCGTAAAGCTCGAGGTAACAGGAAAGAAGTCATAACCAAGATTAGAAATGCCTTACGCCGAAGAATGCGACAGGAAAAATTGCCAGTAGAGATCCATGGCAGGGAAAAACACCTGTATGGCATCTATGAAAAAATGCGTAGAAATAAACTGACTTTCAATGAAGTCTACGATGTCTACGCCTTTAGAATCCTGGTGGAAGATGTAGACAACTGTTACCGGGCACTTGGAGTTGTACATAACCTCTATAAACCGGTACCAGGAAAATTCAAGGATTATATTGCTATCCCCAAGACCAATGGTTACCAGTCCCTGCACACTGTTTTGTTTGGCCCTTTCGGTGTAAACATCGAGGTTCAGATCCGTACCAGGGAAATGAACGACGTTGCTGAAGCTGGCATTGCTGCACACTGGCTTTATAAATCCGGCAAAAAGACCGGAGACAGAAGTGGGGCACATCGTAAGGCGCGCGAGTGGTTACAACGCATTATGGAAATGCAGAAAACGGCAGGTAATCCTCAGGAGTTTCTTGATAGTGTCAAGGTCGATCTTTTCCCTGATGCCGTCTATATATTTACGCCCAATGGAAAAATTATAGAATTACCTAAAGGGGCAACGGCTGTAGATTTTGCCTATGCCATTCATACCGATGTCGGTGACACCTGCACTGGCGCAAGGATAAACCGGAAGTTAGCTCCACTTGGGACAAGACTCTATAGTGGTCAATCGGTTGAGATTATAACCTCACCTAACGCCAGGCCGAATCCGGGATGGTTGAAATTTGTCACCACCGCCAGGGCCAGAACCAGCATCCGGCATTACCTGAAAAACCTGCAGGAAGATGAAGCCATTGCGCTGGGTTTACGTCTACTCAACCGGGAACTGGATCAATTTGGCTTTCGCTATGATCAAATAAAACAGGCAAAACTCAAAGAAGTTCTGAAGGAATATCATCTGGATAATGATCAGGCCTTATTGGCTGAAGTTGGCCTGGGCAACCGGATTGCACCGCTGATTGCCAGGCGCCTGATTGACACAGATAAAAAATCTTCAGCATTAAAAAATGGCGACCGTCAGGAAAATGAAACTCAACCTTTTGTTATCAAGGGCACTGAAGGTATGGTGGTACATTTTCCAAAATGTTGTCATCCCATACCGGGGGATCCGATCGTCGGCTTTAGCTCCGCCGGGCGTGGTATCGTCATACATTATCGATCCTGTAAAAATATTGCAGAGTTTCGTAATCAACCTGAAAAGTGGATTGATGTAGAGTGGGAAGAAAATATCGAACGTGACTTCGCAACTCAAATTCGCATGTACGCAACAAACCAGCGCGGCGTACTTGCCACAGTCGCTGCCGCGATCTCGGAACAGGAAGCCAACATCCTCAATGTTGAGATCGAAGACAAGGATGATCGCGATACATTATTGTCATTTGACTTAGAGGTAAGAGATAGAAAACACCTGGCCCAGGTAATACGGCGCATCAGGCGTATCAAACATATTTCCCATATCAGCAGATAACACAAGTACTGTAATTAATTAAAATAGAATGTTTGGAGAAACATGATTATGGCAAGAAATATCATTTCTACAGATAAAGCACCGCAGGCAATAGGCACCTACTCACAGGCCGTGAAGATTGACAATACTGTCTATCTGTCAGGGCAAATTCCACTCGTGCCCGAGACCATGGAGCTTGTTGATGGTGATATGCGCATGCAGATTACCCAGGTATTTAATAACCTCACAGCAGTTGCCGAGGCATCAGGTGGCTCATTGGCGGATGTGGCAAAATTGAATATTTATCTGATCGACCTCAGTCATTTTCCCCTGGTCAATGAAGTTATGTCTGAGTTCTTCAGCGAACCTTATCCTGCCAGGGCAGCCGTCGGTGTGGCAGAATTACCCAAGGCTTCTCTGGTTGAAATGGATGCTGTTTTAGTCCTGCCCGGGTAATATTGGCCTGAATAATTACAAGTAGCAGATTTTGGGCACTAAAGCTTCCCTTTCACTCACTGATTCCGTTTTAGAATTATCAGGAGTCGGCCCCAAGGTAGAAGAGAAGCTAAATCGTGTCGGTATTTTGACCATACAAGATTGTCTGTTTCACTTACCTTTACGCTATCAGGATAAAACGCGGCTTTCCCTGATAGGCACTCTACAAGCTGGTCAGGAAGCCCTGGTCGAGGGAACAATAGAAATCACCCAGGTAAAATTTGGACGCAGACGTTCCCTGCTCTGCCTGATCAGTGATGGCACAGGAACATTGATGCTAAGGTTCTTCCACTTTTCCCGCGCCCAGCAACAAAGGCTCGAAAAAGGCACGGTCCTTCGTTGTTATGGCCAGATCAGAAAGGGGAGCCAGTCTCTGGAAATTGCGCACCCTGAATATAGACATATTGATCCTGATAATGCGCCTGCGATTGAAAAACAGTTGACTGCAATCTATCCACTGACTGAAGGCCTGCAACAAAGAACTTTACAGAAGCTCGCCACGCAGGCACTGAGTGTATTAAGCAAAGATGAAGACAAGCCAGCCGAATTATTACCCGATGAAATTCTATCTACTTTTGATCTACCGGATCTGGTCTATGCCTTAAGCTATGTGCATTGCCCGCCGCCAGAGGCAGATCTGCAATTATTAAAAGCGCGTCAACACCCGACACAACAGAGACTCTCCTTTGAAGAATTACTGAGCCAGCATTTAAGCTTGCAACGAGTTCGGCAAAAGACACAGGCTTTGCAGGCTACGCCTATGAAGAGTCAGGGTCAGTTAAGAAAGAAATTCATGCAACAACTGGCCTTCACCCTGACCCCTACACAAGAAAAAGTTTTGGGAGAAATAGAACAGGACTTGAAAAAAGATATACCCATGCTAAGACTATTGCAGGGTGATGTTGGCTCAGGAAAAACTGTGGTATCGGCGCTTGCAGCTTTACGTGTTCTGGAATCTGACTGCCAGGTGGCACTGATGGCACCAACGGAATTACTGGCTGAACAACATTTCCAGACATTCAGCCAATGGTTCAAAGATATGGATGTTGAAATATTGCTGATCACAGGCAAGGCATCAAAATCAGACCGTGATGCAAATCTCAATGTCCTCAATAATAAACAACGCGTCATCGCCATTGGCACACATGCCCTGTTTCAGAAAGACATTAGCTTCTCAAATCTGGGGCTGATTATTATTGATGAGCAACATCGATTTGGCGTGCATCAGAGGCTCTCTTTACTGGACAAGGGCATTGTTGAGGATTACCTGCCACACCAGCTAATCATGACAGCAACACCAATACCGAGAACGCTGGCAATGACAGTCTATGCAGATCTGGATATATCAATTATTGATGCCCCACCGCCAAATCGACAGGAAATTAATACCGTAGTGATTTCAAACGATCGCCGCAATGAAATAAGTGCCAGAATAAAAACAGCCTGTGATGATGGCCGGCAGGTTTACTGGGTGTGTACATTAATCGAGGAATCAGAGGTATTACAATGCCAGACTGCGACCGAGACATTCCAGCAACTCTCAGAAAGATTAGATGGTGTTCAGATCGGCTTGATCCACGGTAGAATGAAAAACAGGGAAAAAGAAGCCATCATGGCCTCTTTTAAAGAGAATAAAATACAATTACTGGTTGCAACAACCGTCATTGAAGTTGGCGTTGATGTCCCGAATGCAAGTCTTATGATCATTGAAAATGCAGAACGACTGGGTTTGTTTCAATTACACCAATTGCGTGGTCGAGTAGGTCGTGGCAGTGTCAAAAGTGATTGTGTTTTAATGTACCAGGCCCCTTTGGGTGATTTGGCACGTTCCAGGCTAGAGACTCTGCGAAATACAAACGATGGTTTTGAGATTGCTGAAAAAGATTTGCAACTTAGAGGCCCTGGTGAACTGACTGGCACCCGACAAACCGGACTGCCTGACTTGCGCATTGCGGATATACTTCGAGATGCCAGGCTGCTTGGAGATGTTCAACGGGCCGCTAAAATGTTACAAGAAAAATATCCCCAACACGTTGATCTATTAATCAAACGATGGCTGGGCAAGGAACTTGACTATAGTAATGTGTAATTTAACAGGCACGGGTTCGTGACTATAAAGTGGAAAGATGCCGGATTTATTGGCAATAGCCCTATTACAGCCAATCTTCGTGCGTGTATGCTCGACACTGGTTCGCTTATAGAACATCTGGAACAATATTCACCAGAAAAAATCTCATTAACCCTGGAAGCTCAATCCTGGGGGAAACCACATGCAGATGAGTCAAAAATACTGCATCTACGAAGTGGTGCTTATGGTTTGATGCGTGAGACGTTCCTGACCTGTGGTGATCGTCCCTGGGTTTATGCGCGGACTATTATACCGCCGCAGACACTACAGGGATCTCGAAGACTGGTACGCTGGGGTAATCAACCACTGGGCAATTACCTGTTTTCTGACAAACTGACATACCGTGGAAAGATAGAAATTGCAGAGTTAAAGACTTCAACTACCCCCTACTCCCCAATATATAATCTTGCCATTGCAGAAGACAGCACACTTTGGGGAAGACGCTCGTTATTTTATATCAGGAACAAACCATTACTGCTTACAGAAATCTTTCTACCCGAAGCGATTAAATGCATCGACACCTTGAAAAAATAGTGCTTGTTGCAAAAATAT
>QNEM01000141.1 GCA_003645215.1 Gammaproteobacteria bacterium | reverse complement strand
TGATAGTCATCTATATTTGCTCCGTAATAGAAAATTAACCAAATTAAATTCAGATCATAGCTATGGTGGTTTCCTGGACAGGATGGAAGCTGCAGGTACGCCTGTCGAGGCAGAACCTGGCCTGTCCAGAAATATGTTGATGAGTGCCATTACTGGTGGTGATATCGCTGAAGTCGATTGCCCGCCCACGCCTTTTACACTGCAACATGATGATAAGCTGGTTGTCTGCTCTGATGGTCTGGACACCTTGAGTGAAGGAAAAATTATCCAGTATACAGATTGGTCAGATACCCCCAAAGAATGTGCCGAAGCCCTGATGGATGCCATTGAAGATGCAGCAATGCCAAGGCAGGACAATACCACTGCCGTTGTAGTCAAGATTGTCGATAGCAGTGCTGCTGAATTAGCAATAGAAGAAGATGATGATGCCACTACCCCGGGTGCCACGAAGATTGGAGATACACTGGAAATGGAAGCACCGGACGAGGCTGCTGCTGAAAAGGCAGAAAATGTTCCAGACGAGTCCATAGATTTAACACCTGTAGAAGCACCTGTTGAAACACCTGCTGGAACCACGGAAGAAGTTGCAGAAATACCAACTGCAGCCCCACCAGTAGCAGTCACAGAGGATGTCAGTAGTGAAGCTACAGAAAAAAGTAAAACTGGTTTAATTGTTGGCATCGCTGCAACTGTACTTATCGCTGTTGCTGCCGGTGGCTATTTCATGTTTGCTGGTCCAAAATCTGACGGTGTTGATGTAGAGATTGTTTCAGAGGAAGTGGTCGTAGAAGAGACGATTAGTGAGGAACAGACCTCTCCTGCCGAGGTCGTAGAAGAAATTGATGAAGAAGAAATCGTTGAAACGGTTACAAAACCGGAACCTGTAGAGGAAACTGTCGCTGAAGTTCAGGAAAAACCTGTAGAAAAACCTGCACCAGATTTGGCTGGCAAAAAAGAATTTCAGGATGACCTGAAAGGTGGTGGTAAATCACCAATGATGGTTGTCATTCCAGCAGGCTCATATTCGATGGGTAGTTCTTCATCCTCTCGCTATACTGATGAAAGACCAAGACACACAGTCAAAGTAGATTCTTTTGCAGTGAGTAAGTATGAAGTTACCTTTGCAGAATATGATTTGTTTGCCAAGGCAACGAAACGTAAGCCCCCTAAAGATCTCTATATGGATAGAAATACACATCCCGTTATCTTCGTAAAATGGGATGATGCCTATTACTACACAAAATGGCTTTCCGAACAAACTGGCAAAAAATATCGTTTGTTGAGTGAAAGTGAATGGGAATATGCGGCCTCAACGGGTAAAAAGAGTCCTTTTTGGTGGGGTTATGATGAAGAGCCTGGCAGAGCGCACTGCTTTGAATGCAAAACGGGCCTGGATCCTCGTAAACCATCAAAAGTCGGTGGCTTTGAGCCGAACAAGTTTGGCGTTCATGATACAGCTGGTAATGTTGCTGAATGGGTAAAAGACTGCTGGCATGAAAATTACAAAGGTGCACCTACTGACAGTGAAGTCTGGGAGGGCGGAGACTGTAAATACAGAGCTGTAAGAGGTGGAGCATATATCAGCCCACAACAGTCCATTAGAAGCGCGAAAAGGGACAAGCTGAAATCTGATGCTGGCTATGACCATGTCGGTATCAGAATCGCCAGAAAACTGGATTAGGTCAGATATCAGCAGTTAGACATCACTATGCCCGAGATCCATCTCGGGTAAAACTCTATCACGTATCATCTGTTTGATTTCTTTCGACTCCGGGAATCGACCTTTTTCCTTCTTTGAGAATAATACTTCATCATCAAGACGTATTGTAAAAACACCACCTGACGAGGGTTTCAGGCACAGGCTGGTAATATTTTCACCAAAAGTCATCAGTATTTCCTGTGCCATCCAGCTGGCGCGCAATATAAATCTACATTGCGCACAATATTCGATCTCTACATTACAGGAGTTTTTCCCGGAAACCATCTGTTCAGTCCTCAGTCAATCTAGATAAGCACGCAAAACGGAGATACTCCATGAAATATTTCAAGAATATTACATATAGTCTGCTGGCTGTCATCTCATTCAGTTTGATATCAGTAAGTGCACATGCCGGTGGCTATAACATTCGGATCGGCGCTTACGGACCTGGCTACCAGGTTGGATACAGCAGCTACTATCCATCAGCATCTTATGGTTATCATAGACCAGCCTACCGTCATCACTACAAACCACATCATGGACATCATAGAGCCCGTAGTCATGGACATCATAACTCACGGCATCATTACAGTTCATACGGACACTCTTCCAATCGCTATGGGCATAATAGTCACCACGGCGGGCATGGCAGAAGTAAACTGGCCCACAACAGGAGACATTGATAACCATCGCTTACTTTCTAGCTTACTCTCCTGTAATAAACAGGAGAGTAAGTTAAATCTATAATCATGAAGAATCATCATGATAAAGAATATAGATAATCAATAATAAGGCGGGGATACCGAGCAATCCCGCATACAGGAAAAAGTATGCATAGCCAGCTGCATCAACAACGATGCCGGAAAACCCACCGATAAATTTTGCTGGCAGGGTCATTAGCGAACTGAATAGAGCGTATTGAGTCGCTGAATATGCCTTGTTTGTCATACTAGACAGATAGGCAATAAAAGCAGAAGTGGCAAACCCTCCACTCAAATTATCAGCAGAAATAACTACAGCCAATGTAGAAATATTTGGCTCAGTCCTGGCCAGCCAAACAAACAATAAATTTGTTACTATTATCATGACCGAACCAAATATCAGTGGCTTTTCAACGCCATATCTGGTCACAAAAATACCACCAAGCGCAGCGCCAAATATGGTCATAAAAAATCCGAATATCTTGGCTACATTTGCGATTTCTGTTTTACTAAATCCAAGATCCAGGTAAAACGGATTTGCCATGACACCCATCGTAATATCACTTAATTTGTACGTAGCAATAAGTAATAAAATGACAACTGCCATACGACCATTGCGTTCAAAAAACTCTACAAAAGGACTGACCACTGCATCGACAAACCAACGACCCGTCCTTTTGGCATAATTACCGTCTTTGCCCAGTCCTAAAGTTGACTCTAGTTTCTGTTCTACTTTTTCCGCAATCTTGTTAATCTGATGAATGGGTTCAGAAATAACCAGAGTAGCCACCATGCCTATCAGCATCAGTGTTGCCATAGCTATATATGCATAACTCCAGGACTGTCCTTCTGCTATATAAAAAGCCCCTGCTCCGGCAACCAGTAATGCCAAACGGTAGCCGAAAACATAAGTTGCCGCCATCGCACCCTGATATTCATCATCTACCGCTTCAATTCTATAGGCATCGATGGTTATATCCTGCGTAGCTGATCCGAAAGCAACGATTACTGCATAAATAGCGATGAGAGTTAGTTGTGTTTCAGGATCACTGCTGGCCATTCCAAGTAAACCAGCAGCAATCACAATTTGTGCACAGAGCATCCACGAACGTCGCTTGCCCAATTTCCTTGTTAACCAGGGAATTGGTAAGCGATCCACGATTGGTGCCCAAAATACCTTGATAGAGTAAGTAATACCCACCCAGCTGAAAAAACCAATCGTTGTCCTTGCAACACCTTCGTCTCTCAACCATGCAGACAAGGTTGAGAATACCAATAGAAAAGGCAGGCCGGCTGCAAAACCGAGAAAAATCATGCCTATGACCCGGGGCTTTTGGTAAACAGAGAATGCCTCACGCCAACTCTTGCTTGGCAAAACTTTATTATTATTTACATCAGTATTCATTATCATTAATTCAATTTTTTATGCAGAATATATCCAATAGACTTCTATAACATAATGGTAAATACAAACAATGGCTACAGAAATAGAACGTAAATTTTTAATCCTTAATCAGGATTGGCAAGAATACACCAAATCAGAACTTCATATTGTTCAGGGTTACCTGGCTACAAACGAATTCAGTTCCACAAGAATCAGAATTCAGAATGACAAGGCAAACATCAATATCAAGAGTGCAACACTGGGCATTACTAGAACTGAATTTGAATATTCCATTCCAGTCGATGATGCCCGTCTTATGCTAGACGATCTATGCATCAAACCTGTTATAGAAAAAATACGCTTCACTGTGGAACATATGGATCATACCTGGGAGATTGATATTTTCTCTGGTGACAACGAAGGTCTCATTGTTGCTGAAATAGAACTGTCTTCCGCTGATGAGGCCTTCGAAAAACCCTCATGGATTGGTGAAGAAGTCTCAAATGATGCTCGCTACTACAACGCTTGTCTGGTTAAACATCCGTACAAAACATGGAATTAACAATTTTTCTATAAGCTCGTTCTAATCAGTCAACTCAATTTCTTCCTTGGGTCTGATAAAAAACCAAACAACATAACCGATAGGCCAGATGATCAGTGCCAGGTAAACGCCCTTGATCAATGCCAGTGTTCCGGCAATAACAAACAATAACGGAAATATCATTCCTTTGGTCCCGGCCCCTCTGGTTGCAACATCGCCAAAGATCCACAATATGCTGCAAACATAGATAGAGCAGAAAATGATAAAGATAAATACGTCTGTGGCACTTGTTAAAGGTATATCCACAATCTTGCTCCTCAATAATCGCAATCAGTAATCATGTTTTCATATAATGTTTTGCATCAACCGGATGCATAAATGCATTGGCCAGCAAGGCGATAAAAAGTACTACCGCCATCAGGTACATCGTCGTGTTATATAAACTCGGTGTTGGATCGATGGTATCAGCAGGGACAATTTCCATGAGTTTTGCAATGGTCACTGTCTTCGCATCAATCAGAGTTTGTAGCTGTTCGACACTGGCACCAAACTTGGCCTGAAACTGAGAAGGATCAATTTTGGAAACCAGATCATCTATTGCATTTTTCACTGAAATTTCACGCAAGGATGTAATGGCTACAGGACCAAAAACTCCGGCACTTGCCCATGCAGTTAACAATCTGCCGTGGATGCCACCAACAAATCTCGTTCCAAATATATCCGCGAGATAGGCAGGTATGGTGGCAAAGCCACCTCCGTACATGGTGAAAATTAACATCGTAGCTGCATAAAAATAGACCAGCCAGATGACGGATGGATCCACGCTAACCTGTGCCGCAGTATATGGAATAGAGCAATACAACATAATTCCCAGGACAAAGAATATGTAATAGGTCGTTTTGCGTCCAAGATAGTCCGAGGCACTGGCCCAGAAAAAGCGGCCCACCATGTTAAAAGCACTGATCATCAGGACGTAGGTTGCGGCAAACTTTAGATCGACCATATCAGGCAGGGTCCTGCCAAAAATATCTGTCATCATGGTCTTGGCCACGGCCAGTACGCCAATTCCGGCGGTAACATTGAAACAGAGGATTACCCATAACTGATAAAACTGTTTGGTTTTAAGTGCCTGATCAATATGCACGTGATGTTGGGTAATCATTTTGCCATGATGTTCGCCTTCTTCAGGGGCTTCCCAACCTTCTGGTGTCCAGCCCTCAGGTGGGACACGGTAACCAAATGCAGCACATAACATCACTACCAGATAGATAGCACCAATCGCAAAAAATGTCTGTGCAACACCTACACTACCTGTGCCGACTAGATAAACACCTTCCTGACCGGGGACGATCATATTACCAACATCATTGGCGCCGATGATGACAACTTCCTTCATTTCGCCAGCTATCTCCGTGAGTCGACGGCCAGTTTCATCCGTAACCAGCTTTAATGAATCCACACTACCAAGGTAGTCGGGCAATTTATGATAATACCT
>QNEM01000140.1 GCA_003645215.1 Gammaproteobacteria bacterium | reverse complement strand
GCCTATGCGCTTTCTGGAGGCGGTCCAATTTTGCATCCTTCTCTGGATGCCCTGGCGCTGGTGCCCATTTGTCCACATACACTTACCAATCGACCGATTGTGATTGATGGCAACAGCGTGGTTGAAATTGTCGTCGGCACACGTGAAATCGATCATGCACGTTTGACCTGCGATGGTGATATTGCATGTGAACTGGCTCCGGGAGATCGCGTCCGTATCCAGAAAAAAGACAAGAAAATCATACTGATACATCCTCAAGGCCACGACCATTTCAGTATCCTGCGGGCCAAATTGCAGTGGGGCAAGGAAGTTTGCTGAAGCACCTGCATATCAGGAATTTTGCCGTTATCGAAGAACTGGATATTCCATTTAATCATGGCATGACAGTTTTCACCGGTGAAACAGGTGCCGGTAAATCTATTATGGTTGGCGCACTTGGGCTGGTGTTAGGTGATCGCTCGGATAGCGGCATTGTTCGAGCTGGATGTGAACGAACTGAAATAACCGCAATCTTTGATATCGAAGATGACAAGGAGATCCAGTCCGCCTTGGCTGAACAGGAAATCGATTGCGAGGATGAGTTGATACTGCGGCGGGTGATTAATAAAGATGGACGCTCACGAGCTTATGTCAATGGCAGTTCTGTGCCGGCACAATTATTACGTTCACTGGGTGAATGTATGGTGGACATTCATGGTCAGCATGCACATCAATCTCTGCTAAAAGCAGATGTTCAAAGAAACCTTCTTGATGAATTCGGCAATCATCCGCAGCAATTAAATGAAGTCAAAGACGCCTGGAAGACCTGGAATGCCAACGAAATCGAACTACAGGCATTGAGCGGAGATAACCGCGACCATGATGCCCAGATCGAACTACTTCAATACCAGATTCAGGAGTTGCAGGCACTTAACCCGGGAGAATCAAAATTCAGCGAGGTTGAAAAAGAATATGGCAAATTGGCCAATGCCAATCGCTTGCTTGAAGTGTGCCAACAAACTCTGCAACAACTTTCTGAAGACGAGCGTTCAACCCAGGGCCAGATCAGCCATAACCTGGATGAACTTGAGGATATTCAAAAATTCGATCCATCATTAACGACTGTGATTGAATTACTGAATGGCGCATCAATCCAGATTGGTGAAGCCAGTGATGAATTACGTCATTACCTGGACAGACTTGAACTTGATCCCGAGCAGCTGAAAATGGTTGAAGATCTGCTTACTGCCTTTCATGACATGGCACGTAAACACAAGATCCAGCCTGAAGCACTGGGTGAGCATCTTGCTACGCTGGAAGATGAATTACACAAACTGGAAAACAGTGAAGCTCGTTTTAAGGAATTGATCGCTCTACAACAGTCCTCCGTTAATAACTACCACAAGGCAGCCAGAAAATTAAACCAGTGTCGACAACAGGCGGCCCAGAAACTCAGCCATGATATTTCCAGAAAACTGAATGATCTGGGAATGCCCGGCGGGAAATTCTCAATCGAGGTCAACGAGATTGAGAAAGACACACCACTACAAAATGGCATGGATAAAATTGATTACCTGGTTTCACTGAATCCCGGCCAGCCGTTACAGCCCTTGAGTAAAGTTGCCTCTGGCGGTGAGTTGTCCCGTATTAGCCTGGCGATCCAGGTCACAGGGAGTAAGGACAAGGGCATTCCAACACTGATATTTGATGAAGTAGATAGTGGCATCGGCGGCGGTGTCGCCGAAATTGTTGGTAAGCTTTTACACAGCCTGTCTGACAAACGACAGGTCTTTTGCGTCACACATCTGGCACAGGTCGCCTCGCAAGGGGATCACCATTTACAAGTTGCCAAGGCAACGCATGCAGGCACAACATTGACTCGTGTTGGTGAATTGAATGATGGAGAAAGAATTGATGAAATTGCCCGAATGCTGGGCGGTGTGAAGATTACAGAACAGACCCTGGCTCATGCAGAAGAGATGTTAAGAAACTAGCGACGACTCAACTATCCTCCTCCTTCGGAGTCACATAAAGCACCAGGCTGTGTTCTTCCAGCTTATATCCATACTGCTCGGCAATTTCCTTTTGTAATCGTTCGATTTCCTCATTCTTGAATTCGATGACCTTGCCCGTCTTCATACAGACCATATGGTCATGATGCCCACCGCTGTTAAGTTCAAATACTGAATGACCGGAATCAAAATTATGCCGAATCACCAGCCCGGCCGCTTCAAACTGGGTCAATACACGATAAACGGTGGCCAGTCCCACATCTTCGTTTAGTTCCAACAAGGCCTTGTAAACATCTTCTGCACTCAGGTGTTTTTGATCGGTTTCTTCCATGATCTGAAGAATACGTAATCTCGGCAAGGTCGCCTTGAGTCCGACATTTTTTAAATCTTGTGTTTCCAATGATTGCCCTCCCTCATGAATGAGCAAAATTGAGCTAAACTGCCGGCTAATTATACTGAAATCATAGTCTGATGTCCTGCCGCCTGGCTCGCATAAGGTGTCCTTTGCTTTACATTACGATACAATTATCGTTTCAGCCACTAACCACAGCTGCCGCAGGCCTTTACAACTGGAATTTCTATATTGAACAAGATTCTTTTACTTATTACTTTATCTATCCTCGTTTCCGGCCAGACCACCGGTTGTGCCAGGCGCGCTGATGGTACTATAAAAATACCATTCGTATACCGTGTCGATATCCAGCAGGGCAATGTCATTGAACAGTCGATGTTAGACAAACTTGAACCTGGGATGACCAAGGCAAAAGTAAAATATGTTATGGGAACGCCCTTATTGGTCGATCCTTTCCACAGTAACCGTTGGGAATATATCTATAGTATCGAACCAGGTGGTGGTTCCCGCTCTCAACGACATGTTGCATTGTTTTTTAAAGACGATAAGTTGACCCATATTGAAGGTAATATCGTACCGGCTAACAGGTATTATACTGATGAAGATAGTGAGGCCCCTTCAAATATTCTTATTACGGGACATAGAAAGAAAAAAGGTTTATTTGATAAGTTGTTTGGTGGATGGTTTGCCACTGACGCTGAACTCGAGAAGGCGGGTCAATCCAGGGATAAAGAAGATGAAAAAATGCTCGATGCACTGTCAGAAGACGTTAACGTGCAAGTAGAAGAATCATCCCTGCCCCTGCCAGGCCGTGATCCTGAACAAGTTGAACGTGATTTTGAGGTCCTTGATCAAACACAGGATCAATTTTAGGAACCATCCAAATCAGAAATTATCCGAATCAAAAATTATCCTAATAAAGTTTTTTTGGGCCACTGAATCCTTGCCAATAATTCGCCATTATCAAATACCCGTATTCTCCCTGTTTTTTCTGGTCATAACATTTTTATTATGCCCGACTGATTCACTGGCGACTGAATCACTAGAAATTCATGTCATAGACGATGCGAAAAGACCTGTCGTTCTAGACCAGCCTGCGCAAAGGATAATCAGCCTTTCTCCACATATTACCGAACTAATATATTCGGCGGGTGCGGGAGAAAAAATCGTAGCTGTTGATGATTACAGCAATTATCCAGAATCAGCAAAATCAATTCCGCGCATTGGTGATGCCAATCACCTGGACATTGAAAAAATTCTTTCGCTACAACCCGATTTGATTGTCGCCTGGGGAAGTGGACAATCACATAATCAATTTATTGAACAACTTATCCATCTGAACCTGACTGTCTATATCTCCTCACCCGAAGATATGGAGGCCATACCACACACTGTCGAAAACCTGGGGAAATTGGCTGGAAGTTATGACTATGCAAAACAGCAAAGTCAGGAGTTCAGAGATGAACTAACAGATATTATTAATGAATACAGTAGACAGGCTTCCGTTAGTGTCTTCTATGAGATCTGGAATCAACCCCTGTTCACCATTAATGGTCAACATGTGATGAGCAAAGTGATTGAGATTTGCGGGGGAAGAAATGTCTTTGCTGAGCTTCCCATCCTGTCCCCGGAAATTAATATAGAAGCTGTGATTTCAGCAAATCCGGATGTCATTATCGCTAGCGGTGTCGTGAGTAGAACAGGCAATGGTGATCAACGTCCACCCTGGCTGGACGACTGGCTGCAATGGCCAACGATCAAGGCAGCCAGAAACAATCATCTATATCATATTCCCCCTGATCTGATTCACCGGCAGACGTTCAGAATTCTACAGGGCACGCGGATTTTATGTGAACAATTACAAAGTGCCCGGTAAAAACACACGCCCCGATTCGGTTTCTACGGATTTGATGGGAAATTGATAAAGCCTGGCAAGATTTTCTTCCGTTAAGACATCATCTACCTTGCCGGTAACAATATCATCTGGACTGATCATCAACATGATATGCGTACTGTATCTTCTTGCCAGGTTGGCATCATGCAAGACCATACAAATACAACCATCCTGTTCCTTTGCCTTTCTGATCAACATTTCCAGTAGCGTGATTTGATAACGCATATCCAGATGATTGGTAGGTTCATCAAGCAAGAATAATTCAGGATTCTGTACCAGTAATGTTGCGATGGCCAAACGCCGTCGCTCACCACCGGATAATGTATTCACCTGCCTGTCATGGACATCTTCAAGAGAGACATCGGCTAACGCCTGCCTGGCAATATCAAAATCGCTTTGACTTTCCATCTCCCAGAACTTCAGATGTGGATGCCGTCCTATCATTACAGTTTCCAGAACTGTGCTGGGAAAGATATCGTTGCTGTCCTGTAACAGTAATCCCAGTTTTTGGGATAATAATTTTCGTGGCCAGTGTTCCAGTAACTTATCTGCAAAATCAATCTGACCTTCATCAGCAGTTCTCAATCCGGCAAAGGTATGCAACAAGGTTGTTTTACCTGCACCATTGCCACCCAATATGGTCCAACATTCACCGCGTTGCATTTCCACATCCAGATCATTGCAAATCGGTTTCCCGGCGATTGAAACAGTCAGTGATTTCGTTTGCAGCAAATTCATGATTGTCGTCTCAGTAAAACCAGGAACACAGGAATACCAATAATCGCAGTCAGCACACCGACTGGAAGTTGTTGAGGCGCAATAATTGTTCTTGCCAGACAATCTGCCAGCATCACCAGGCAACCACCAAGCAGGAATGCCGCAGGCAGAAGGATCCTGTGGTCACTGCCCACCATTAAACGAATCGCGTGCGGTACGATTAATCCGACAAAACCGACGTTGCCCGCCAATGTCACTGCAGTTGCGGCCAACAGGGATGAAAGAAAATAAATAAGGTAACGAATCTTTTTAGGAGAAACACCCAGGGTTGCCGCCTGCAACTCGCCCCTGGCCAGTATATTCAGGTTTCTTGAAATCATCATCGAAACCACAAGACAAACAATCAATACGATTAATGCCCAGTGCGTGTAATGTGCGTAACTCAAATCCCCCATCAGCCAGAACAACATGCCCCGCAGTTGTGTGCCCTGGGTTATCGACAGGATTAAGCTGATCAATGCACCCCAGCCTGCGGCAATCACCACGCCTGTCAGTAATAGACGAGCAGGACTCCAGTCACCCTTGCCATGGGCCAGACCGAATACCAGTAACATGGAGATCATTGCACCCAAAAAAGCACTGCCTGAAATAAGGATGCCACTCAATCCAAACAACATCGCTACCAATACCGCGGCAGATGCACCTCCTGATACTCCTAATACATATGGCTCAGCCAATGGGTTGCGTAAAAGTACCTGCATTAATGCACCGGCCAGGGCCAACATGGCACCGACCATAAAACCAACTACGGTTCTTGGAAATCGTAGATCAACTACTACGCTTGAGGCCAGTGAATCATCCTGATCCAG
>QNEM01000139.1 GCA_003645215.1 Gammaproteobacteria bacterium | reverse complement strand
GTATCACCGGTGTAATACCAGCCATGTTTGAAAGACCTTTCGGTTGCCTCCTGATCTTCCCAGTAACCGGAAAACATGCCCGGTTGCAAGGGATCGGTAATGCGTATTGCGATATGACCAATTGTATCGAGTGCGGTCAGGTTTCCATCTTCATCGACAATCTGCACATCGACACCTGGAACCGGTTTGCCCATCGACCCTGGCTTGACTGCAATGGCTGGATAATTGGCAACAATATTGATTGTTTCTGTTTGGCCATAGCCATCATATATGTCAGAACCAGTCGCTTTCTGCCAAACCTTGATCACCTCAGGGTTAAGTGGTTCACCGGCCCCAATCGCGTGACGAATTGAACTCAGGTTGAATTGAGACAGATCCATCTGTGCAAAAAGTCGGTAGACCGTTGGTGGTGCACAGAAGGTTGTTACCCCCAGTTTTTCAATCAAGCCCAGATGTAATTCAGCATCAAAGCCTTCACCATTGTAGAGCACCATGGTTGCACCCAGTTGCCATGGCGCAAACAGCATGCCCCATGCGGCCTTGGCCCAACCGGTATCCGACAGTGTCCAGTGAATATCGTCCTCTTTAAGGTCCATCCAGTAACGGCCAGTAATAGTGTGTGAAAGTGCATAAGCTTGATCGCGAGGGACCATCTTGGGCATGCCTGTGGTGCCGGAAGTGAAGTAGATTATCATCAAATCGGATGAACGACTTGCTTCAAGTTTTGATTTGTCCAGTAGCTCTGAAGATGCAGAGCTCATTTCTGCATACGTTAACCAGCCCTCTCTTGCTTCACCTACGACAATAAGCGTTTCCAGAGTAGGGCATTGATGCCGAATTTCATCAATTTTATCAGCATTGTCAGAATTTACGATTGCCAACTTTGCTTGCGAAATATTGATGCGGTATTCGATATCTTTTGCTGTCAGGAGATTGGTCCCCGGCATGGTCACAACACCCAATTTACAACAGCCCATCATGGTGAAATACCATTCAGGCATACGCGGCAACATGACAAAGGCAAAATCACCTTTTTTTACACCTGCTGAAATCAGGGCGTTGGCGAATTGATTAGAGACCACATCAAGATCGCTAAACTTGTAATGCTTGATGTTCTCTCCTTCAGCATCGACTGCAATAAAAGCGGTCTTATCTTGCTCCTTTGCTCTTTTTTCAATGACATCAAAAGCAAAATTATAGAACTCAGGTATCTCCAGTTTAAACTGGCTTTTGATTACATCGTAATCATGCATTTCAGGTAATTGCATTTTTTTCTCTCACTAATGTTTTTGCTAGTTAATCTATTAATTCTGCTATTGATACGGGTTTAAGGACTGTCTCCATGGTGCATTTGAGACCATTATGCAGTTCCTTGATTTCGTCCATAGAATCCGGGTTAACCAGCCATTGATAGACGATGCCTACCAGGGCTGAACAAAATTGCGCTGCTACTGCCTCTACATTAACGGCTGTATCAATTGAATTCGATTCAACACCCAGATTAATCCACTCAATCACATCGCGTTGCCGGCGCTGATGTATTGCGGTGATTATCTCCCTTGTTTTGGAACCAGGGCTGATTGATTCAAACCAGAGAATATAAAATGCACGCACATGAACCGGAGCATCAAGACAAAAGTGGTAATGGGCATCAGTTGCCGAGCAGATTGCATCCAGGCCAAATTTACCCTCGGTTACTTTTTCCAGTTCCTTAAGCCATTTTTCGCTGATGGCATGGACGACAAAGCTAAATAAACCTTGCTTGGAACCAAATCTGTAGCCTGCCAGGCCCCGACTGTAGCCAGCAAGTTCACCGACTTCTTTCAATGTTGTTTTTTCAGTACCACGCTCGACGATTAGTTTAATCGCAGATTCCAGCATACGCTCATCAGATAAAGCGGCGCGTTCCGCTTGTGTGAAACGAGCTTTGCAGTGCTTGTCAATTTGCCTGGCCGAGGTTTTTATCATAACATAATGCATTATATATACTTGTTTGGAACAAGCAAGTATATATAATGCTTATGATCAGATATCAAGGTTTTTGCAGAGAGCCAATTACCCTATAGAATCTGACACCTGTAATATTTACATTATCTTACAAACAATTGAGAGATCATTATGAACACAACTGAAGCCATCCGTGACCGTATTTCGACCCGTGCTTATCTCGACAAAGCGGTTTCGAATGAAACTATTATTAAAATCCTCGATACGGCACGTTGGAGTCCATCAGGTACGAATACTCAGCCCTGGAAAGTGGCGGTTGTGCAGGGCAAGACCAAACAGGCGATTACCGATGCTTTTCTGAATGCTAACAAGAATGGCATCAAACCTAATCCGGATTATGAATACTACCCAACAGAATGGGTTGAACCTTACAAAGATCGTCGATTTAAATGTGGCATGGATCTGTACAAGGCTCTGGAGATAGGTCGCGAGGATAAGGAAAAAAGAGTTGAGGCAGCACTGGCGAACTATCGTTTCTTTGATGCCCCCGTCACCCTGTTCTTTTTCATTGATAAAATTATGTGTAAGGGTTCATGGTTCGACATGGGAATGTTTTTACAAAGCGTGATGTTGGCAGCACGTGAACAGGGGCTCGGCAGTTGCCCACAGGCCTCGACCAGCGACTATCCTGATTTGGTGAGAGAAATACTGGGTGTTTCTGCAGATCAGTTTTCCTTGATCTGTGGACTTTCCCTGGGTTATGCGGATGAGGATCATCCCGTGAATCAGTATCGTACCAGTCGGGAAGAGGTCGACAGTTTTACCACATGGTTTGAATAGTCATGGTGTTTATTAGCATTCATTAACAGGTTCATTAAGAACAGCGGCGGGCAGCTCAACATTGTCTGCTGCTATATCATTTCAATTCAAGCAGAGGGATATCGTGCTCATTAGCCCAACTTGCCCATTCTGGGGCAGTGCGCATTTTCATTGCTTCAGTTAATGTAGATTTTGTTAAAGACTGCAACTGCAGTTTTTCCTGTAATCTATTGCGAAAATGAGGTTCAAGTGCAGCAAGGGCAACCCAGCCCGATTTTGTCTCATACAGTGAATACTCGGGGAGCGCACCGCCCAGCAAGCCTGCCTCAGTGGTTAATCCGTATTTTACAGGCAGAGCCATATACTCCACAGCATCTGCTAGCGCAACTAGGCGCTGAGCCCCTTTTTGCCCCGCTTTGCATCCCATTAAGACTGTAAGTGACTCTATTATTGCTTGCTCGCCCCCGGTCAAATCGGCAATCAGTGTCCTTGGCATGTTGGGTGGGTTAATCAATCCCTGGGTGGCCTGGTAGGTCAAATCATGGCCGGCATGATTCTCCCTGGGAGGGGGATAGCCGACGATGGCCACATGGTTCAACTCAGGGTAGTTTTTATGCAGTGTCTCCCAGTCCAGGCCCAGTCGTTTAAGTGCCACAGGCCGTTGGGCTGTCAATAAAAGGTCTGCGTTTGACAGTAGCTCAGCAAGCCTTTCCTGTCCTTCGCTTGATTTAAGATCGATGATTTGCTGCTGCTGCCCGACTTTCATCTCGCGGTACCATGCAGGACAATACTGCTCAAATGGATCACCTGTAGGCGGTTCTATTTTAATAACAGTTGCGCCTAATCCTAGCAGTCGTTTTGCAGCAAGCGGGCCAGGTAGATTTAGTGCCAGTGTGACAACAAGCATATTGTTTAACGGTTTGAGTTTATCCATGCCAATAGAATCTCTTATTTGGGACGATCAGTAAACTAAGGAGATCGTGTTTACAAATTTACGCTAGCGCAACCAGACATTCATGCTTCAGATCAATATGTCATCACTATTAGTGCGGTTAATCAGCTAACTTTCGGGTGCGTTGCAAAATGTGAAGCTAAGCCCTGTAAACATTACATGATGTAACTTGTTGAATATAAAGATAATTACCAATATGTGTCAAAAAAACAACAGTCTGGTATATTTTATTGCCAGGTTTGTGTAAATATTTGTCAGAACAGTTTAGGCATAATAATATAGATTACAAAGAGTTAGCAGCATAGATGTTGTGAAATAGAGACAGTTCTGATGAAAAATAACAAAATGTTGTAAAAATGCAGAAAAAGAGTTGCAGTTGTTTCTGAAGTTTTGTACATTAAGCCTGTCTTTTTATTAGGACACTCATGAGTGGCCTTACGAAAGTCTAGAACTTCAAAATCTCTTTCGGGAGATTGGATTGACAAGGGGAGGGACAGGCTGGGGAGGTCGGATTTTTTACCATATAAACGCAAGTTTATATATTTTTTTAAACACAATATTTTCTGAGGAGGAAATAACGTGAAATTTAAAACATTAAAAGGTGCTGCATTAGTCGCTGCGACTAGCATGTTACCTATATCACAAGTGGCCATGGCCGAGGGAAATGTAAATATTTCTGGTTGGGTCAACGAAGGCATCATGTTCTATGATGACGGTGTAGGTAGTGATGTTGTTCAAAGTTCTGATAACGGTACTACACTGAACAGCCGAATTACTTTTACCGGTTCATATGATCTACCTAGCACCAGTATGCAGGCTGGTTTTGAAATCACCATGGAGCCTACATCAGGTTTTGGTGGTGATGTATTCGGTACTTCTGCAAATCCATTGATTGCGAATCAGGAAGCCGGCGGATTTAGCGATGGCAATGCATTCGCCACAGGAGTCACGACACTTGCCAGTAACATCTATATGAGTGGTGGTTGGGGTAAGCTAACAATTGGTACACAATCCATGCCTACAGATAACATCGCTGTACTGGAAGATCCTTCAATGACCTTGTGGACAAATGTATCCCCAGTGTTCCGTGGTGGTGGCTTTACCGTTCAAGGTTTGACTGGTGCTGGTGCTGGTGCAAGCTTTGCTAACTTCCTTCAGTGTATAGGTACACAAGGACTGGGTATCGGTATTGATTGTAACGGTATCTATCGCAATGGTATTCGTTATGACTTGCCTGCTTTTGGTCCAGTCACGATTGCTATTGGTTATGCCAATGATGATATCTACGATGTTGCTGCCAAGTATAAAGGCGACTTTGGTAACTTTGGAACACAACTGGCCCTTGGCTACTCAGTCAATAATGGTCTTTCTCGGGCCGGTCAGGCTGCTGGTTTGAGTGCTGGTGGAGACTCAGCCGAGACCTTTCAGATGCAGGCTGGTGCGATGCATAAACCAACAGGTATTTTCGGCGCTGTTTCCTATCAGCACGAAGAAGCTGATGGCGTAAGTGCGGCTATGTCAAACGCATCATCAGATAGTACCGATTCCTGGTACTTTAAAGGTGGTATCAAGAAGCAGTGGTTCAGTATCGGCGATACCTCTATCGGTGGTTCATACGGTCAGTATCATGACCAATATGGCGTAGCTGGCGTATCAGCTGGTGTTGCAGCTGGTGTGAATGGTTCTGAGGTTGATCGTTACAGCTTTGGTGTTACCCAGTACTTTGGTAGCAGATTCCAGGTCTATGGTAACTATGAGAACCTGGATCTGGATGTTGATTGTGCTTCAGGTACCGCATGTGTCGGCACCTACAATGGTTCAGACTCACTCGATATGTTCACCCTGGGTGGAATCTTTTTCTTCTAGGATTTATCTCAAGAAGAAGTTAAGCAAGTTTTTTATTGCTAAACATAAAAAGGCCTCTTCGGAGGCCTTTTTTTATTTACAAGGACGTAATGTATGTCGTTTGTGCAGGAGCACACAAACGACGATGGCCATGGATGGCCTTCATGATTCTTGCACCCCAGGGGTAGGCTTTGCACTTCCTGATGAATCCTAAGTACCTACATCCATTTAGCGATTACAATTTCGACACTTCCACCAACAATGGCGGT
>QNEM01000138.1 GCA_003645215.1 Gammaproteobacteria bacterium | reverse complement strand
CTGTAAGGCTGCCATACGCTCAGGATTTAGCCATATCCTCATACTGTATTCGCGTGCACCGAACACAACAAGGTCTCCTACGCCATCTATACGTGCAAGCTCATCTCGCACCTGCAGCATGGCATAATTACTAATGTAAAGTTCATCAAAACTACTATCTGGTGATTCAAGATGAATGACCATCATTAGATTAGGTGAGCTTTTTTGTGCAATGATCCCAAGCCGACGGACTTCCTCAGGTAACCTTGGTTCAGCTTTGGCAATGCGATTTTGAACCTGTACCTGTGCCGTATCGAGATCAGTTCCCTGTTTAAATGTAACTGTTAGAGACATTGCGCCATCACTGGTGGATTGCGAAGTCATGTACAGCATATTTTCAATACCATTAATTTCTTGTTCAATTGGTGTAGCAACGGTATTAGCAATAATCTCTGGTGAAGCACCAGGATAGGTTGCATTCACGATAATTGTCGGAGGCGCAATCTCGGGATACTGACTGACTGGCAAAGTACTATATGACAATGTGCCTATGATCACGATCAATATGGAAATGACAACGGCAAACCGTGGTCTGTCGATAAAGTAATGACCAAATTTCATTACAGATTATCCTTGTTGTTTATTGGATACTTTGATCGTGGTTGTTTCCGGTGACACCTGTACACCGGCTCTGACGCGTTGAATCCCATTAATAATTACCCGATCTTCTTTTTCGAGCCCGGAACGAATGACACGCAGGCCATCCTGGATATTGCCGGATTTAATCTGGCGACGTTCAACGGTATTGTTGTTTCCCAGGACATAGACAAACTGGATTGTTTGGTCGACGCCGATAGCAGCATCCGGGATAAGCAATGCTTGATAAGGGCCTTCACCCAGCATTTTCACATCCACAAACATTCCTGGCGTGAGCAGATACTCCGGGTTTTCGACTATCGCACGACTACGCATTGTTCCAGTAGCCAGATCAATTTGATTATCGATAAAATCCATTTTGCCTTTATGTTGAAACTCCTCTTCATCGATAAGACGTAGGAACACTGGATTAGATGCGGTGCGTGAACTCTTGCGAGTACCTGCCAAATCCATACGCGTGTAATGCAAAACACTTTGTTCATCAGCAGTAAAATAGACATAGATAGGGTCTAGAGAAACTATTGTTGTTAACAAAGTTGGTCCAAAATCACCGCCAACTAGCAAGTTACCCACTGTAACGCGTGTAGAGCTGATACGACCGCTAATAGGAGATTTTATATGAGTGAATTCAACAACAAGCTCTGCTGTTTTCACGGCCGCAATAGCCGACTCCACTGATGCAAGTGCGGCACGCTTTTGACTACCGCGTGTATCCAGCTCTTCTTTTGACATAGCACCTGATGAATCGTGTGATTTGTATATATTTTCTGCACGTCTGAGATTATTTTCTGCCAGTTCAAGGTTAGCCCTGGCCCGGGATAATTCTGCTTTGGTTCGATCAAGAATCGCCTGAAAGGGGCGTGGATCAATAATATACAGTAAATCACCTTCCTTAACTAAACTGCCTTCCTGGAAATGAATTGATTGTAAGTAACCGCTGACTCTAGGACGTATTTCAACGGATTCAACCGCATACAGCCTGCCAGTGAATTCATCCCAATCGGTGATGTCTTTTACCAGGGGGACTGCGACAGTAACCTTGGGTTTAGCCTGATTGAAAGGCTGAGCTTGAGGAGTATTTTGTTCACAAGCAGTGAGCGTCAATACAATGATGGAAAAAAGCAGGAAGTCCTGTCTGATGGATTGTGATTTCAAAAAGATATTCATAACTGATTACAACCTCAAAGCTAGGTTTAATGGCTCAATTAAAGTTGCTAACTGACCAGTCAGTCAGTATTATAGGACTACCGCGTATTTTACGCAACGGATAAAATACTAATATGGTGCTATCCAAGGTTAAAGATTCAATTGCATCCCAATGTCGTCGTAAAGATGATCGCCCAAAAGAAATACTTACGGCCGCTTTAGAGGAATTTTCCATGAATGGATTTGCCGGAACTAGAATGGACGACGTTGCCAGGCGCGCAGGCATCAGCAAGGGAACCGTCTATTTGTATTTTAAATCCAAGGAAGAACTTTTTACCGAAGTTGTCAGAGACCGAATACTTCCGCATATTGAACAACTTGAAAATATGAATGAACAATCTGAAGGTAGTGCGAAAGATGTTCTCCATAATCAGTTAAAAACCATCTATCAAGAACTACTTTCTACTGATGCTCGCTTTATTCCAAAACTTATTATCAGTGAAGGTTCCCGATTTCCGGAACTTGCCAGATTTTATTTTGAAGAAATTATTACACGTATACACAAGGTGACCAGAGCAGTAATTGAACGTGGTGTTGCGTCAGGCGAGTTTCGTCCGTCGGCACTGACCTGGGAGCAACAAGCCATACTTGGTCCAGCACTGTCTGCGGTCATCTGGAAAACGGTATTCGATCAATTTGCCCCCCTGGAGCTGGACGCATATCTGGAAACGCATATTGATTTGCTATTACATGGTCTACTAATAAAAGATAATTTGGAGTAGAGAATGGGATCTATTAGACATGCTCAGGAAAAGCCTGCGTACTTGATTCAGTATATTCCTTAACCCAACAATCTCCTGGTAGATTCATATAGCCTACTCTTTTTGAGGTGTCCGGGGGAATCGGGGGACAACCACTGATAACCACCCAGACAATTACTGAATGCGGCCTAACCTCTCCTTCTAACTTCGGTTATTAATGGGGGGGGGATTACAGTGTCATTCTCATTACCGATACAGAGCCGAAACTGAGTTCTCAGTCTATGGAATTCCAGATCCCATTGCTTTTGCCAAAATATAATTAGTGAATAGAAAGTATGTGAAAAATTTATGAGATAGCCTTTTCAAGAGTGTTACAGAATGTCTTTAATATTTCTATCCTTGCATATTTTTTATCATTGCCGGGAACCAGGGTCCAGGGCGCGTATTCGGTACTTGTACGCGATACCATATCGTTGATCGCCGCTTTATAATCATCCCACTTTTCACGGTTTCTCCAGTCTTCCTCTGTTATCTTGTGTACTTTCCATGGAATTTTTTCACGCTCTTTGAAACGTCTTAGTTGCTCGGCCTTACTTATATGAACCCAGAATTTGACGACTATAATTCCATGTTCACACAGTTGTTCCTCGAAATTATTGATTTCCTGGTACGAACGCATCCATTCATTTTCTTTGGCAAACTGTTCAACTCGTTCCACGAGTACACGACCATACCAGGATCGGTCGTAGATAGTTACATAACCACCACGGGGAACATGTCGCCAGAATCGCCATAGATAGTGTTGGGCTTTCTCTTCATCTGTTGGTGATGCAATAGATATCACCTGATGCAGACGTGCATCCATGGCCGCTGTAAGCCGACGGATAGCACCACCCTTACCAGAGGCGTCCCAACCTTCAAAAACCGCGATACTGGAGCGTTTCTTCTCCCTTGCCGCCCAGGCAAGTTTATAAAATTTGCGTTGATATTTTCCCAGCAGGCGACGGTATTCAGTGTCCGAAAGTTTTGGTTTCAGGTCGACATGATCCAGTATTGTGACCATGCCTTTTTGTGTAGTAGTAGTTATTGATTTTTGCGGACTTGCAGGTATTTCCGTCGTAGATTGTTTATTAAGCCTTTGTTCAATTGCATTCAACAGAATGCGCCCGACAGTGATATCTCGATACCGTCGATCTACAGCCTCCACCAGATACCATGGACATTTACCCTGGTCGGTTATTCTTATTGCACGCTCTGAAACACTGCAAAATTTATTATAATGTTTAGAAAACTTCTTCGCCAGGGGTGAAACTTTCCAGTTTTTTCCATTCTCCTGAGCCTCCTTTTTAAGTCTCTTGCGTAGATCCTTCTTTGACATATGAAACCAGAATTTTACGACAAGAGCGCCATCATTTGTGAGCATACGTTCATATTCAGCAATTCTTGTTAATTGGCGGTCAAACTCAGATCCATCTATATCACCAAAGGCAAGGTTGATGATTGGTTTTGTGTACCAGGAACCGAACATGATCCCAATCGTGCCTCGGGGCGGAGATGATCTCCAAAATCGCCAGAAAAAAGGACGCTCCCGTTCCTCATCGGATTCATCCCAAAACGCATATGTTTGTAGTCCGCGGGTATCAAACCATTCATTGAGTCGATTTACGACTTCACCCTTGCCGGCACCTTCTACGCCAGACACAATGATAATGACTGGAGTTCCCGAATCCTTCAGTTTACGTTGTACTTCCAGCAAGTTCGTATGAAGAAGGGGTTCTTCCTCATCAAAATCTTTTTTAGCTATCTTGCGTCCTAATTCTGCTGCTTCAAACATAATCGGCTCATTACCCTATTTGTTTAGTCAAATCGCTATCTGCTGATGGTGTAAAACTCACACTATCTCGCACCAATCCACTAACTAATAAATCCTCTAGCATCGCAAGTATAGGTCGAGGAAAAAAAGTTTTTATTGATCTAGGTCAATGTATAGCTATAGGGAATTATTCACCATGCAGGGTACCATCGTGGGGACTGATAAATTAAGTTATCATCAGTAACAATAGTGGAATAGAAACAACACTTAATCTCAGCCAGATATTATCGTTTACCGAGACATATCTACATACTACTGTGATAGATTTAGATCGATGATGATTTTCAGTGTATTTACTTGGTTAATATGATATCTGGTTATTTAATGCCTAATTTGCATAGTTGGGATATGGGTTCGACTGTATGAAATAATGAATATTACATTAGTTACAGTAGTTATTATGGTTGCGATTTATGATTTTACCAACGGCTTTCATGATGCCGCTGATATGGTAGCGACACCTATAGCGTCACGCGCCATGCGACCAGCAGTAGCAATTGGTATTGTTAGCCTATTCACATTTATCGCGCCCTTTACAATTGGACTTGCTGTTGCCAATACTGTAGGTACCTTTGTTGATATAGGATCTGCCTCCCCAGTTGCTGGAGAAAGTGTTGTTATTGCCGCATTATTAGCCGCCATCAGCTTCAATCTCGTTACGTGGTTTTTGGGGTATCCCTCTTCTTCATCCAATTCTCTTGCTGGTGGGTTGATTGGTGCAGGTATAAGTGCGATTGATATCGACCATATTAATTGGGGAATGGTGGCTTTGCAAAACGGTGAACTACAAGGCGTTATGAAAGTCATTGCTGGTCTTCTTTTTTCTCCTCTGTTTGGTTTTATGATCGGTTTTATGATCATGAAATGTTTTATCACGGTGTTTAGACATTTCAAGCAAAATGTTATGTCTTTCTTTGTGTTCTCGCAATATCTGAGCGTTGCCTGGTTGGGGTTTTCACACGGTGCTAATGATGCCCAAAAAGGGATGGCGATTATTGGAATGATGCTCTTGGCAAGCGGTATGACAGAGGTATTTACTATACCCGACTGGTCTATAGTTTTATGTGCCACTGCAATTACCTTGGGTACGATGTTTGGTGGTTGGCGTATTATCAAGACGCTTGGTTTTGGATTGTATAGATTAAGAACAATACATGCCGTTGCCAATCAGCTTGGTTCGGCATTGGTTAACAGTATTGCCACAAGCATCGGTGCCCCCACCTCAACAACACAGGTAGTCACCGCAACCTTACTGGGCAATGGTGCTGCAGAGAAACCGGGACACGTCAAATGGCGTACTGCGGCAAGCATAGTCACAGGGTGGTGGTTGAATATACCAGTCTCTATTTTGCTAGGATGGTTCTATAGTTATATGTATCTCACAATCCGGAGTTAATCATGGGCTTTATCCGTAAATTATT